>JALUXQ010000187.1 GCA_027013265.1 Campylobacteraceae bacterium
CTTGAAACAGTGTGATACCGTACTTTTGTGCTCTGTTTATGATATCTCTTATCTTTTCATCGTGTGCCAAGGCTAAACTATCTCTTCCCATCTCTTCATATTTTTTAGCTATATTTTTCTTATTCATAACACTATAACCCCACAAAATCTGCCAGTCTTCCCATCTCTTCTATATGAAAAATAGTCCTTATCACAACATGTACAAACAGAAGAGGTCTCTATATTTTCTTCTTTCACACCTATCTCTTTTATGTCATCTATGCATTTTTGCACGATATCTAAGTATATCTTTTTGCCTCTAAATATCAAGTATTTTTCAAAACCATCTGTGACATCATTTTTGACTTCATAGCAGCAGGATTTTATACTAGGTCCTATATATACTTTTATATCTTTAACCTTGCAAGAGAACTCTTTTACCATTTTTTGGATGAGCTTATTTGCTATTTTTTGTCTCACACCATCTCTTCCTGCATGAGCTGCTGCTATAACTTTTTTTGTTTCATCATAAAATAGAATAGGGATACAATCAGCCACCATCACACAAAGGGCGATATCTTTGATATTTGTTATTATGCCATCTGTTTTTAACACTCTATTTGTTGCTTTGTTTGTGATTGTCTCTATATTGTCGCTGTGGATTTGATCCATAAAAACTAGATTTGTAGTTCCAGCTTTTTTGGATAGTATCTCTCTATTTTTAGCCACATCTTCGGAGCTATCTCCCACATGTAGAGCTAGATTTAGACTCTTATGCGGACCTTGACTTACTCCATTTTGTCTATTTGTAAAAAAGCAGTTCATCTAAAATCTAGCCATCATGCTATCTACATCACTCCAACTTAAAGATTTTTCACCTTTTATCATATGGTATATATATCTTGCGAACATATCTGTTTCTATATTTACCTCTTGGTTTAAACGGTACTCCCCAAAGAGAGTTTGGGTAAAAGTGTGAGGGATTATGGTGAGTCTAAACTGTTCGCTCATCACCTCATTTATCGTCAAACTGACCCCATCTATGGCTATGCTGCCTTTAGGGACTATAAATTTAAAAAACTCTTTTGGATATGAGATATAAAAATTAGTAGCATTTTGATTTTTTTGGATAGTTTTTATAACTCCGATGCAGTCAACATGACCTTGAACTATATGACCCTCAAGCCTCTCGCTAAGCTTCATGGCAGGCTCTATATGGACTCTTCCTTTTAGATTTTTTACTGCCATTATACTTCTAGTCTCGCTTGAAAGTTCAACCCCAAAAGTACCAACACCTAGTGATATAACAGTCAAGCAGACCCCATTTACCGCGATACTATCGCCTATATTTGGTCGATATTTGGCTTTTAAGCTTAGGATGCTATTTTGATAACTAACAACGGTGGCAAATTCTCTTATAAGTCCTGTAAACATTTATACTCTTTTTTACGCAATTATATCATATTTTCTGATATAAATATCTCACAATTCACTATCTTATGATACCATTTAGCCTCAAAAGACTCTCTACTTTCGGCTCTTTTTGCCTCAACTCAAAGTACAAATCTCTCATGCTTTTACTGCCACCTTTACCAAGTATGATTTCTAGATAATCTTTACCAATTTTGGTATCAAAAATTCCCTCATCAACTATGGCAAAAAATGCGTCAGCACTCAGCACTTCTGCCCACTTATAACTATAATACCCTGCTGCATAACCACCTGCAAATATATGAGCAAAACCATTTTGAAATTTATTGTATGATGGTGGCTTTAAAAGAGATGTCTTTTCTCTTATAGAATCCAGCAGTTTTTGCACCTCATCTCCCCTATAAAGATTGAGGTGAAGTTTGAAATCAAAAAGTGAAAATTCAACCTGCCTTAGCATACCTAGTGCAGACTCAAAATTTTTAACATTTACTATCTTTTCTATCATGTCATCACTTAAGATCTCACCTGTTTTATAGTGTTTGGCAAAAATCTTCAAAACCTTTGGCTCATATGCAAAATTTTCCAAAAATTGAGATGGAAATTCGACCGCATCCCACTCAACTCCGGCGATTCCACTCACACCGTTTTCACTCACAGTGCTTAACATGTGATGAAGTGCATGCCCCATCTCATGGAAGAGTGTCACTACATCATCATGCCTTAGAAGAGATGGTGAATTTGCAGAGCCAGGGAAGTTTGCTACGATAAAAGCGGATGCCAAATGCTCTTTGCCATCCCCGTCTATATAGTGACTTTGCCAATTGTGCATCCAAGCCCCACCTCTTTTGCCAAGCCTACTCTCTAAATCCAGATAGAGTCTTGCTCGCACCTTTTTATCCACTAAAACATCATATGAAATTGCCTTGTCATGCCAAAGTTTTTCACTATTTTTACGAAATTCTATGCCAAAAAGTAGATTTAAAAATTTAAAAAGTCCCTCTACGACAGAGTTTTGTTCAAAATATGGACGATATAGTTCTTGGTCATAGTTGTATTTTGATTTTTTTAGTTTTTGGGCATAAAAAGAGAGGTCGTAACTTTGCAAATCATCAAGGTTTGCAAAATTTCTCAACTCTTCTAGCTCTTTTATCGCCATAGGTTTTGCAAAATCAGCAAGTTTTTCCAAAAACTCTATGACACTCTCTTGAGTTTTCGCCATCTTTGGCTTTATGGAGTATTGTGCATAGTTCTCAAACCCCAAGATAGCTGCCATCTCATGGCGAAGTTCCAATAATTCATCTATTATAACAGAGTTTTGTGGGGCTTTAGTGACAAATGCTTCATAATACTTCTGCCTTATGGCTCTGTCTTCCCCATAAGTCATATATGTTATGTATGGTGGCATTTGCAGAGTAAATTTATACTTTTTTTCTCCATCAATTTGCACTTCATAACTCTTTTTATCTTCATCACTAAGACCCTCTACACCTTTTTCATTTAAAATCAACTCATACTCATTTATAGCATTTATCAAATTTTGCGAAAAGTCATTTGAGAGTTCGCTGATTCTTAGGTTTATCTCTTCTAGTCTTCTCTTTTTCTCTTCATCTAAATTTGCACCACTTAACTCAAAATTTTGGATATTTAGCTCTACTACTCTTCTTTGTTCACCATTTAAACTACTATCTTTTTCTATATCTTTAAAAGCTTTGTAGATATCAAGGTTTTGTGAAATTTTGGTAGAGTACTCGGTGATGATAGGCAAAGCATTTGTGTAAACTTCTTGTGTCTCTTCGCTGTTATTTACAGAATTTATATGTGAAAGTGGTGTGAAAAACTCATCCATACTCTCTTCCATAAGCTCCAATGGCTTCACAAAATTTGAGAAATTTTTCTCTTTAATTTCAAGCAACTCTTCTATCTTTTTATTGTTCTGTTTTACCATCTCTTCAAGATTTTTTATAAAATTTCCCAAATCAACTTCAAATTTTAAAAACTGACTCATTCTTATCTCCATATTTTTTTGAAATTATAGCAGTTATTTAAAAACTAATACAAAATAGGCTATAATATTATAAAATTATTTATAGGTGTCAGGGTTAAACTTTAAACCTTTCAAAGGTTTAAAGTTTAACCCTGACACCTTTGGGGAAGATGTATGAAATATGATATTATCGTCGTTGGTGGCGGACATGCTGGTATAGAAGCTGCACTCGTTAGTGCAAGGCTTGGGCATAAAACGCTACTTTTAACCATGCTAGTTGAGCAAATTGGTGCTGCTAGTTGCAATCCTGCTATCGGAGGACTTGCAAAAGGTCATCTTGTAAAAGAGATAGACGCCCTTGGCGGACAGATGGGTTTAACAACTGATGCCGTGGGTATTCAATTTAGAATCTTAAACCAATCAAAAGGTCCAGCTGTTCGAGGAAGCAGAGCTCAAATAGATATGGACAGATATAGAATTTTTATGCGAAATATCGTTCTAGGAACTGATAATTTAAATGTTGCCCAAGAGATTGCACAAGATATCTTGAGTGATAAAGAGAGAGTTACAGGCATAAAGACTCACCTAGGCAATATATATACAGCACAGAAAATCATCTTGACGACCGGTACATTTATGAAGGGACTTATACATATAGGCGAACAAAAGCAAGATGCTGGTAGATTTGGAGAATTCCCCTCAGTCAATCTGTCTGATTCACTACGAAAATTTGGACTAAATCTTGGAAGATTGAAAACTGGGACTTGTGCTAGGATTGATGCAAAGAGTATAGATTTTTCTAAGATGGAGAAGCAAAGCGGTGATGAAAACCCGCAACCATTTAGTTTTAGAACAAATGGTGAAAATTTTAAGCCTCATCAGCTACCTTGTTATATCACTTACACAAATGAATCTACACATAATATAATAGAAAATAACTTTCACAGAGCACCTCTTTTTACTGGTCAGATAGAGGGAACTGGTCCTAGATACTGTCCTAGTATTGAAGATAAAGTAAATAGATTTCGAGATAAGCAAAGACACCATCTTTTCATAGAGCCTCAAACAAAAGAGGCTACAGAGTACTATATAAATGGTCTCACAACTTCACTCCCGCCTGATACTCAACTCACCATGATAAGGTCTATTGAGGGGCTAGAAAACGCAAGGATTGTAAGGTTTGGGTATGCTATTGAGTATGACTATATTGATCCAACTGAGTTAAAACACACGCTTGAGACAAAGAAGATGTCAGGGCTATACTTGGCTGGTCAGATAAATGGTACAACAGGCTATGAAGAGGCAGCTGCTCTTGGTTTGATGGCAGGCATAAATGCGAGTTTAGGCATAGAAGAAAAAGAGCCTTTGATACTCAGAAGAGATGAAGCATATATCGGTGTTTTGATAGATGATTTGGTCACAAAAGGCACAAAAGAGCCATATCGTATGTTTACTAGTCGTGCAGAGTATAGGCTACTTTTAAGAGAAGATAATGCTGATTTGAGACTAAGTCACTATGGGTATAAACTAGGCTTAATAGATGAAAAGACTTATGATAAGGTTGTCAAAAAACAGCTTGAAACCAAACAGGGTTTGGCTTATTTAGAGGAGACAATGCTCACTCCATCCAAAGAAAATATAGCCTTTTTAGCCTCCCTTGATGGGGAGAAAATCACAGATAAAGTGAGCCTTCAAAAGATAGTAGCTAGAAAGTCCTTTGATTTGGAAAAACTAGAAAAACTCTCAGACCTGTTTAGTAGCTTTTCATTGGAAGCCAAAAAACAGATACTTGTAGAAGCAAAATACAAAAACTACATAGAAAAACAAAAAATGCAGATAGATAAGATGAAAGAGATGATAAATATAAAAATCCCTCCAATGATGGATTTTAGCTCAATTTCTGGCTTAAGCAACGAAGTGATAGAGAAACTACAAAAATTCAACCCCCCAACTCTCTTCGCAGCAAGCGAAATCAGTGGCATAACACCTGCTGCTATCGATATACTACATATATATGTAAAAATGGGTAAACAAAGAGCATAAAAGATGATATTTTATTGCTCTTTGTTTTTTAGATATTAAAACCTCATTCCCCACATCATAAGCACTCTATAACTCCTATCAGGTTCACTAGTAATCTTTTGAGTACCAACTTTCCTAGCCACTTGTAGGTTTGCAAATAGTTGTTTATAGCTTACATGATATCCAAGACCTATATCTTGCAGTATTCTACTCTTAAATGTAGATATTGGTTTTTGCATATAGGCTCTGCCTATATCATAAAAAAATCCTATTTTGTGAGTATATACTCCGAAATTCTTTAAAGTATATTTAGCTTCTACTTGATACAGATATCCATTTTCTGCACTTAACTCTCCTGATGGATAGAGCTTTACACCATATGCCCCACCGACTGAAAAATCTTCACTACCATCTAAATTTTTATTGTTGAGTACATGTTGAAGTGATATAGTGTTCTCTAAAGAGATTTTAGGAGTTAACCCTATGTTATACTTTAAAACAAGATGCACCTTAGCAAAATTTCCTTGTGTGTCTGCTCCTGCTTTATCAAGTGCTGCTTGAGTTGCATCTTTAAATTTTAAATTTCCTTGTGTAAATACAATAGAAGATTTCAAGAGTTGATTTAAACCAAAAAGCTTTAGATTTGATTTTTGATAATCTACTCCTAGCCTATATGCTTGGAGCCTTTTATCTACTTTAGTGTTTGTGCTTCTTGTCTCATCTGTTAGATAGTTTTGCTCTAGCCTTAAAGATAAGTTTAAGCTTTGCAATCTTTGCTTGACAAGTGGATATGCAAAGAGCAAATGATAATTTCTTGCACTTCCAAGAGCATCGAGAGATGCAAACTCTTTTGAGAGTTTATAGTGGGTAGTTCCATAACCAAACTCTCCTCTTAAGCCGTATTGGTTAAGTGGAGCAGAGTAAGATAAAAAACCACTGACTAGACCACTATTGCTACTCAGAGTCCCATAAAATGATAATTTATCACCTATATGGAAAGGGTTTAAAATATTAACACCTGTATTTAGTTGGTTTTCTCCTGTGTATCTTCCTCCATAGTCACTTACCAAGAGATATCCATTGTAGAGTTTTGTATTATCTGTTGTGGTTACTTGAAAATCACTGCTACCTACGCTCTTTCCTGCTTTTATACTGATGTTTGATAGTTTAATACCTGATAAATCATTGGCTATCAAAAGTGATCTCTCTAAAGTTCTATTGGTGATAGTTTCACCTTTTTTGTTGACATCAAATATCTTTTGAAGAAGTGATGTTTTTACTTTAGAGTTATTTTTTATTTTAAACTCTCCATAAACTCCTTCAAGCACAGCTATCTCTAGGATGCTATCATTCATCTTTTGAACAGGTATATAGGCTCTTGCTACAATGTAGCCTTGTTTTCTATACTCTTTAGTGATTGTGTTGGCAACACTTTGCATATCGATAAAGCTTAACTTCTTGTTAGCATAGGAATTTATAAGAGATAAGAGAGTTTTGCTCTTTATATGCTTATTGCCCCTTATTTTAAAAGATTTGATAAATATAGTTTTTGCGTATTTATCACTCTTGTTTGCAAGTTTTTCTATTGGTTTTATGCCTTTTATTTTAACTTGTTTCTCCTTTTTGGATTTCATAAGCTCTTTTGGAGGTTGTGCTTGACGAATAACATCACCAATTTGAGGCTTTGAAACTCCTGATGCGTTTAATGCTAAAGAAGTTGTTAATAGTGTTGTTAGTAGGTATTTTATGATTTTCAATTTTTTTGTTCCTCTTTATCATTAAAGTGCATTATATCTGTGGGTAATTTTATGGATTCTGGTTGGAGCGCCATAATATAATCAGAGGGTTGTATAATTGTTTGTTGTTTGTTGATATATTCCAATAAACTATTGTTTTCAATAGAAGATATAATGTTGTCTATCTTTTGATTTGATTTGGTATTTGTTGCTGTTTGCCCTAGTATGATTGGGCTGAATTTTATTGATGTTGTTAAGTAGGGATATCCACTATTTTTAACATTACTTGGATCTCTAGTCCAAATTTTCTTGGAACCCGTACTAGTGCTAAAAATGTTTGCTTTCATTTGATCTGTTGTTAAACCTGTTCCACCATTGCCACGTCTCCCAACACCGTTTGTAATACCTGTTGTTTGCTTATCCCAAAAACTGTTTTGGATGGTTATACTATTGTGTCCATCTCCAACTAAACCTCCGTGGTATAGTGGCACTTTACCTACTACTGTTCCTGCAACATAAGAGTTGGAGATAGTTGTACCGAGGTCGGCATTTGCTACTAAACCTCCCATCATACCATTATTTAAAGACAACTTTATTGACCCTGCAGCATAAGAGTTGGAGATAGCTGTATGACTAGCTTTTCCCACTAAACCTCCTAGCCCTGATGAACCAGTAACTACTGCCGTAGAATAGGAGTTGGAAATTTTTGCATTAATGGCAGTTCCTACTAATCCTCCTGTATCATACTGATTACCGTGAATTGTTCCTGTGGTATAAGCATTCGAGATGACTCCTTGATCAAGCTGCCCTACTAAACCACCAGTTTTTCCTTCTCCTTTAATATTTGCATTAATCAGGCCAATATTTTTAATGGTAGCTCCTTGTGTAAAGCCAAATAATCCTTCAGCAAGACTACTGCTGACTCTATTAATAAAAAGGTTGGAAATGGTATGACCCAAGCCATCAAATGTTTGTATAAATTTAAAATTAGAATTTTCACCAATCGGAGTAAACCCTTTTCCACTATCCCATGTTTTTGTTGCAACTGCATCAATATTTGCACCTAAAATATAAGGTTTGAGCTGCAAGCCAGTAGTGCTAATTGATTGCAGGC
>JALUXQ010000188.1 GCA_027013265.1 Campylobacteraceae bacterium
GGAGACCATGAGAGTTATCAATTTTATCTTCTCATTTTTGTTGCCATCATTTTCTACAACTATATAAGAGACTCCCAAGATTGGATTATCTAGTTTTCTTATGTGGTATTCGTGCTTATTGTTTTTGTATGACTTTTTTGAAAAAAGAACATTTGAGTCTTCTAGGTTTGAGTATATCTCTTTGCCTTTTGAGTCAAAAAGACCTAGTCTCATACTTTTACCTGGTGGGTTAAATAGGTACCTCTTTTTATCCATCTGTGCTTGCATAAGCTCTTTTTCTGCCATAAGTGAAGCATTACTCATCTCTATACTGCACTGATCCTCAATCGCAGTTATACCCTTGTTGTAGTAGAGTATCGCAATAATAAACATAAGAATTAAAGCAGAGAGAGTATATATACTCAAAAATCCGACCAGTGCTCTCTTTTCATCTCTATTCAAAAAAGTATCCACTCCCTCTTATAGTTTTTATCCTCTCTTTTCCCACTATATTTCTAAGGTTTCTTATATAGACTCGGATAGTGGCATCTGTGGGCATCTCTTCAAATTCCCATAAATTTTGCATCAACTCATCTCCTGAGATGACTCTTTTTTTTCTACTTGTCAGATACAAAAGTATCTCAATCTCTTTTTTTGCAAGTTGAAACTCCCTCTTTTTTATACTTAAGATATTTTTTGATGGCACCATATATATCTCATCATCAATTTTTACAATATCATCATTTTCTATGCTAAATCTTTTCTTGATATTGTTTATCCTTAAGTCTAACTCTTCTAAATCAAAAGGCTTTTTTATATAATCATCACAACCATTTTCAAAGCCATTTTTCAGATGTTTTGTGTCTTGATATGCGGTGATAAGGATAGCTGGTGTTGTATCGTTGTACTCTCTTATACTCTTGATGACATCTAAGCCACTGAGCTTAGGAACATTGATATCCAAAATCATCAAGTCAAATGTAGAAGAACTTGCTTCATCAAGTGCTTTTTGACCATCATCTACATGTAGCACTTCATAAGATAACTCTTTTAGGTGATGGTAGAGTATGTCTGCTAACATAAAATCATCTTCTAAAAGCAAGATTTTCATTTGATCGTCCTTTCTAGTTGTAAAACTTATCTCACATACTATAACAATTATGTTTATCTAGCGTTTACTCCATCGCCTCAGCAGTTTCCATCGGCAGATTTGTCCTTGAGTATTCTACCATACTTCCATCAAAAACTTTGATATTTTTAGTTCATGTAGAAAATTTCAAAATATCGCATCCAAGGTTTTCATCCTTTCGCCTTTTTAAAGTCTACCCTTTGGGCTTTACACATATGTCCATACTCTTTGTTAACACTCCTTGAATTAGCTTTAGTTAGTCCTGCGTCGTGTTGCCTTGATTATGAACAGATGTGTAAAGTTTATGGTGTATCCTTATACTGCAACAAGTCTATTGTTTTGTTTAGCTAAATTGCAAAATAAATGATATACTTACATAATTATTTTATAAGGTTACATACAATGCTAGATATGGATAAAAAAGTAAAAATATTTAAAGCACTTGGCAATAAAACAAGATTTTTGATTTTCAAAAATATATTTACTGGCGGTTATGCCTGTTCTATCGACGAAACAAAACCAAAAGATGATATCATAGCACAAGCAACATGTGTGACAACTATAGCTGAACATTTTGACTTTGCATTGCCTACTATTTCAAGACATTTAAAAGAGTTAAAAGATGCGGATATCATAAAAATGACCAAAAAAAGCAATAAAATCTATATAGAACCAAATCCAAAAATTATAAAAGAACTTTCAGAGTGCTTCACGACACTTGTCAATAACTACAAAGCATCTAGTTTTCAGTTTGACAACAGATAGAGACTAAAAGATACACTCTATTTTGCCTTTTTTTCTATCTGTCTTATCTTTCTAATTGCATTTTTTCTCACCAAATAGAACCCTACCATAGATAAAATTGTGATACCTATGTACGCTGGTGCAATTGATTTTATATCGATATTTTGTTCCATAATATTCATCATGTCTTTGGCGATATTCCAGCCGCCAAACATAGTTAAAAGTACAAACATATAGTATCTAAATGGGCTTCCTACCACAAAATATAACTCGGTTAATTGTGAATCTTTCATCTCATCTCCTTCTTAAACTTACACTACTTACTAGCACTAAGAATTGTCAAATATAAAATCTCTCCATCCGTTTGCTCTTAAGATACAAGCGGGACACTCACCACAACCATAACCCCAGTCATGAAAGCTCTTGTGATCTCCATTGTAGCAAGTGTGTGACTGCTCTACTACAATGTCTAAGATGCCCTCTTTTTTTGCCAATTCAAAAGTCTCACCCTTGCTTAGATGCATAAGTGGATAGTTAAATTTTATATCTGATTCACTTCCTAGATTTAGTGCAACCTCAAGTGCTTTTACAAAGTTTTCTCTACAATCTGGATAGCCTGAGTAGTCCGTCTGATTTATGCCTGTGACTAGATTATCTATGCCTTGTTTTTGTGCAAAAGCATGAGCTAGGGTAAAAAATATAGCATTTCTATTTGGCACAAAAGAGGCGGGTAGGTTTGGTTTTGTATGGTGTGAACTTGAGATGTCCAAGCTAGAGTCTATGAGAGCCGAGTCGTTTAGCTCAGTAAAGGCATTGATGCTAAGAAGAGTGTTTTTCACACTCATCATATTTGCTATCTTTTTTGCCTGTTCTATCTCAACTTTGTGTTTTTGTCCATAATCAAAAGTGATAGTCTCCACATAAGCAAACCTCTCTTTTGCCCAACCAAGACAAGTGGTACTATCTTGTCCACCTGAAAATATTATCAACGCTTTATTCACTATCTCACTCCCAAAAATTTGTGCATTTGGATACTAAGTTTTAGATGTGGATACTTTTTGACTAAATCTATACAAAAATCAAGATTTTGCTTATTTGGTTTATCAAAAAAGTTCAGTGGCTGCACAAAAATCGGCTTTTGACTCTTCAAATCCACTATCTTTTGTACATCACTATCTTTTGAAACTATAAATTTCAACTCACTCCAACCATCTTCTTTTATATCATCCCAATCTTTTGGGCTGTATGTTATCCAATTCGCATTTTTTACATTTTCAAATCCATATCCATTACTCTCTATGCAAACAAAATAGTCTCGTTTTTGCAAAAAATTTATAAACTCATTTAGGTCATAAAGAGTAGGCTCGCCACCTGTTATGATGATTTGCTTTGAGGGATACTCTTTGATGATATCTAAAATCTTTCCATAATCATACAGCTCAAACTCCCCCTTATGCAAGGCATCATCACAAAAAGAGCAAGCAAGATTGCACCCATGCAGTCGGATAAATATACTAGGAACTCCGCAAAAAGCACCCTCTCCTTGCAATGAATAAAAAATCTCAACCACTTTTAACACAATTTAACCTTCATAAACTAATCTTACACACTATATCACATCATCAGTTACTTAAAACAGGAGTGAAATTATAGCGAAATATGTTATACTTTTACTATGAAATATCTTGTAAATCTTACTATTATGTCATTTATACTATTTTTTCTTTGTGCATGTTCGAGCAATCAGGGAACATCTGAAATACTGCAGTCAAACAGTGCTACAATCATATCAAAAGACTATAAAGAGATAACAAAACTTCTTCTAAAATATAAAAAGATTTTGGATTTAAGAAATCCTAATTTATATGACAAAAGCTTAGTAAATCAGATAACATATGATATAAAAAACAACAAAAACAGTATAAATCTTCTAAAAAACCAAACCTATCTCAAGTATCTAACCAAGGCATTTGAGGAAAATACCAAATACAGAAGTGATTTTTTGATACTTGGTCTTTATAAGATGTTTTACAAAGCATATAACATAAAAGATGGACACCATTTGACAGCTTTGGGCTATGATAGCCAACTTTTCAAAAAAGTTTACTATACACTCAAAGTTTTAAGATGGAAAATCAGAAATGCAAAAGATAAAAACGGAAGATTTCTATTTGCAACTTGGCAGTTAAATTGGCAGCTAGAGTTCAATAAAAACTATAAAAACATAACAATAAACAACATAAAAGAGCTACCATCACTAAAAAATGGTAATGAAACGCTACTAAATCACTCCAACTTTAACTTTGAAATCACTCTCACCCTCATGATAAACGCAGTAGAAAACTCCCTAAAAGCAATGGGGGAAGAGCCCCTAAATCTAAGCCTAACAGCCATGAAAATGATAATCTTATTTTAAGAGAAAAAGAAATGGCAATCTTCAATCTAAAACAGATTTAATGCATCTTTGGTGCTGGAATTTTTGTTCCAAGAAAACTATAATCACCACCAATTCTTGCTATCGGGTCAAATTCAAAGTATAGTTTTTCTTTGTTTGTAAAGCAGGTATCGTCTATATACATGTGTCTTATCTCTACGATAATCGGCTTATGTAAACTACCTTCTATATCTAACTCCTGCTTGAGTTCGCAAAAAAATGCCACGGGAGCACCATGTACCATGTCAGGGAAATTTTCTATTTTTTTGTTCAACTCTATATCAAAAGTTTCTGCTTCACTGATGCTGTGTGCCAACTCTTTTGCACTAAAGTGCATCTTTTCTAGCTGAGACTCTTTTGGGATGCAGATTGTGCATTTTTTAGTTTTTCTTATGTTTGCAAGTGTATCTTTTGGTTCACCATTGCTCTTTTGTCCAATAGATACTATCATAGTTGGAGGCGTAGAAGTTAGAGCCATAAAGTAGCTAAATGGTGCTATATTGGTATTTTCATCTTCTGTGACTATCCATCCGATAGGTCGCGGTATGATGGCTTGACGCATCAATTTGTAGTTATCTAAATTGTCACTAAAATTTAATAACATTTCTTACTCCTAAAAATTAGACTTACTGCAATAGTAACATAAATTTAGTAACAAAATGAAGAAGCAGGTATTTTATTACTCCACCAAGTAACTAACTCAACTTTTGATGTAGTTACTTGGTGGAGTAATAATTAAATTTTTCAAAAATTTAGTGGCATTACAATTTACTACTGTATCGCTACAAATGACAACAACCTCACTCCTGCAAAGATAATCAAACTTCATCGCACAAGAGGTGATACAAGCAAGAACAAAATAAAAGAGCTTAACTTTGCATATTTTTTCAAGATATTATGATAAAATATGCAAAAGGGCAATGTCACAAACTCCAACCTGATTACATCTTTTGGTTTTAATTCTATATGTTTCCATGGTATGCTTACACTAACAAATGGAAATGCATGTATATTTTTCTTGTAAACTACTCTCTCGTTTAACAGAACTTTTATCACTCCTCTTGCTCTTTTTTTCAGTCTAAGGGTAGTTAAATGCTCTTTTATAGGTGATTTTAAATCTATCAAGCTTGGATAGTACCAAGATATATTTTCATCAGCTTCGATTTTGACAAATTCCGCCTCATGCTTAAATCTTATAAAATCATGGATACTTTTTGCCACTTTCTTACCCTCAAAATAGCACTTAAAAGCTGCCAAAGCACCTCTTATGGCATTTCCTGCGACAAAGAAACCATCACTTTTAGCTTGAAAATTTTGTGAGATATAGAGCGAATTATTGCTAAGGTTAAAATCATCAAAAGATTTTTGCATGATTGAGCTCTCTGGTATAAATTGACCGGTAAAGATAACACCATCACATGGTATCTCTCTTTCGCTCTCTTTGGTTGATATTGTCACACTAGTGATTTTTTTGTCTTTGCCATTTATATTTTTAAGTTTTGTATTTGTAAACACAGGAATTTTCAATAGATACTTCACCATATATTTGACGATACAAAAAGTATCTATTTCATCTTTTTCTTCTATGATTGCCTCTATTTTTATGCCGGCATGTTTTGCGCTCATGATAGCTGAAAAGCTGACTATCTCGCTCCCGACTATAACGGCTCTGTCAAACGGTTTGATTTTTTGCAGATAAGTAAATCTTTGCAAAGTTCCTGTGGTAATGACATTTGGACTTCTAGCACCAGAGACAAGCCTATCGGGTCTTGGAGTCTCTCTAGCACCAAGAGCTAAAAGTGTACATGTAGACCTATACTGTTTGATACCCTCAGGTGTACTAAAAGTCAACACTCCTTTTTCTATCTTGGTCAGAGTTGATTTTAATTTTATATCTATTTTGTTATCTATCGCCAATTTAGCTAGCTTTTTTGCATAATCTGGACCAGATAATACTCTTTTGAATTCAAATATACCAAATCCCAAATGCCCACAATGCCTTGGAGTCCCGCCTGCTTCATCTTCCCTCTCAAACACAACCAAATCGTCATAGCCTAACTTTTTGAGCTCTAGCGCTGCACTAAGTCCTGCCGGTCCTGCACCAATGATGGCTATTTGTATATTATTCATTATTTTCTACCTCATTTTTACAGATTTGAGTGACGGCGGCTTCGCAGTTAAAACCTTGGCATCTGCCCATCATAGCTCTTGTTCTTCTTTTTAATCCTCCGATATTCCCCGCTCCAAGCTCACCGTGGCAAGCATTTTTGATTTCTCGCTCGGTTACACATTCACAATAGCAGACTATCTTTCCATATCCCTCTTTTTGATTATCTCTTGGTGCAAATTCACTTATATTTGGCACAGTTATTTTTTCATTCTCTTTTGGATTTTTTTCATATCTTGTATCATGAAGTTCAAATATATGTTTCGCGAGTCCCAAAGATGCAGTTAACCCAGTTGACCTTATCCCTCCAACTGTTATCCAATTTTTCTCATCATTTATAGATACTCTGTAAAATGTCTCATCACTAGCTGGTCTTAAACCTGCAAATGTTGCTGTCACTTTATGATTTTTTAAAGCAGGGAGCATATGGAAAGCTTTGTTTTTTAAATCTTCAAGAGTCTCTTTTACTGTTTGAGAATCACTTCTGCTCTCTTGATCTTCTGCTGTTGGACCCACCAAGATATTGCCAAAGGCAGTTTTTGTGATGACAACGCCCTTTGTTCTTTTTGTAGGTACTGGTAAAATGATAGAGTTTATGAGATTGTAAGCAGTTTCATCAAAGATGACAAATTGTCCTTTTCTTGGAATTATTTTAAAGTCTTGTGTGCCTTTTATCTTATCAACTATGTCTCCGTAGAGTCCAGCTGCATTGATTACTACTTTTGCATTTATCGGTTTTTGTGATGTTTTTATCACCCAATATTTTCCATTGAAACTGCCATCTTGAACTTCATGCGAAAATGCAGTTTTGCCACCACAACTTATGCCTTTTTTTACATATGCTAGTGGAGCACTCCAAGGGTCTATCAAAGACTCCCCATGAACTAAAATAGCTCCTTTTGCATCATGCGAAAGATTTGGCTCTTTTTTTATAATCTGTTTACTAGTTAGCAAATCTAGCTCTTTTACGCCATTTCCCAAACCTTTGTTTTGTATAGCATCTAATTTGCCTAGTTGCTCATCATTCCACGCAACCACTAGAGCTTTTGTATTTAAAAAAGGGAGATTGTAGTCGTCTTTTATCTTCATGTACTCCGTATATCCTCTTTGGACACACTCATGCTCCAAGGTATCTGGCGGAGCATCAAAACCTGTGTGCAGTATGGCGCTATTGCCTTTGCTTGCACCATCAAGTATATCATTTGCTTTTTCAACAAGGACAGCTTTTGCACCCTGTTCGCAAAACTCTTTAAAAGTTGCACACCCAACTACTCCTGCTCCGATAACGGCTACATCAAAAATTTCATCTTTCGCAAAGTTTGACGAACGCAATGGAAACAGATTGTTTAAATCTATATATTCCAAGAGAACTCCTTGTACTAAAAAAGGGGATTATAGCACTACAAGTATTAATTCTCAAGATAAATAAAAATTACTTTCTTCAGATAAGCGCTAAACTTTTTTATCGTTCATATGGTATGTTTTTTGCTTATATTTTACTAAAAGGAGTTTATGGTGCAAGTTGCGACAAATACTAATAGATACAATATCC
>JALUXQ010000189.1 GCA_027013265.1 Campylobacteraceae bacterium
TGACGATGGTTCATGAAGCCATGATACTTGATTTGAGTGGTTTTTATCTGATGCTTATAGAGAGTGCAGGGAGTGTCAAATTTATGATATTTGCCTCGATGTTTGCATCTTTGTTTATGCCATTTGGTTTAAATCTACCAACCGCTTTGGCTGTGTTGGTTTTTGTGTTGAAACTGTTTTTTATAGCAACCTTAGTTGCGCTATTGGAGGTAAATACTGCAAAACTAAGACTGTTTAAAGTGCCAGATTTGTTAGGAATTGCAATAGTTTTTGCATTTTTATCATTGATAACATTTTATGTGTTGGGGGCGTAGATGACAAGTTTTTTAATTGGACTCTTTTTAGCAACACTTATAACAGCACTCTTTACGATGAGACTATACAGACTCATACTCTGGTACTCGCTAAATTCACTCTCGTTGGCACTTTTGGCGATAACCATAGGCTACAATATAGACGACAATACGATGATAATAAGTGGAATTTTTACACTTATACTAAAAGCCATGCTGATACCATATATACTAAAAAGAGTAAGTTTGAAGTTTGGGCTTTCAAGGCAGATAAGCCCAAATGTTGCAGTTCACTACTCCATCATACTCATTCCTGCGCTTCTGGTTTTTACATTTTATCTGGCTGAGCCTATCACAAATATGATAGCATCTAATACAAATTTCGTTGCTATTAGCATATCGGCTCTGTTTTTGTCGCTTCTTCTTATGATAGAGCACAAAAATATAGCACCAAAGATTATCGGTTTTTTAATGATAGAAAATGCACTGTTTTTACTAGAAACTACGGCAACAAGTGGAATGCCTATGTTGATTGAACTTGGCATATTTCTTGATTTGTTGATGGTGATAGTCATCATAAATCTTCTATTTAAACAAGAAGAGGAGGTTGCGTAGTGATTTACCTTTTGGTTTTGCCAGCAGTTATTATGTTGATTTTATCATTTTGGAGTGTAAATAGATCAAAATACATCTTGCCTATAACTTCACTATTGATACTGTTCCCATCTATAAAACTCTTTTTTCTTCCAAAACCATACAGTATCTGGGGAGATTATCTAGTAGCAGACGACTTGAGTGCATATATAATGTTGGTCTCTTCTGTGGTGGCGATAGGAGTTACATTGGCAGTGAGTACTTTAGGGTTACATGTGAAGATAAGTGACGCTTCTTACTCAAGGTTTTACCGTTTTTTTGCCATATTTTGGATAGGTTTGACGCTGTCAATTATGGCAAACAATATGGGGATATATTGGATAGGATTGGAGACTGCAACCCTTAGTACGGTTTACATGATAAAGACAAATAGTACACCTTTGGCAAAAAAAGAGGCTTGGAACTACATGATTGTCGGAGCCATCGGTATATCTCTTATACTTTTTGGAATTATACTGATATATGCAAGTGCAAAGCCAATCTTAGGTGAAGAGGCTATGATTTTCTCATCTTTATTAGAGCATGCCAAAGAGATAAAATCTCCATTTTTATTTGAAATCGGTTTTGCCATCACTTCTTTGGGGATGTTCATCAAGATGGGATTTTTCCCGATGAATTTATGGCTAGCAAATATAGAGAGAGCATCATTTTACCCAGTTGCTGCACTTTTTAGCGGTATTTTAGAGAGTGCTGTTATCATAGGATTTTTCAGATTTAGTAAAATCGCTGTTGCTATAAATCCTCTACATGTTTTTTTATTTGTTTTCATCTATACCGTTTTGACTATTTTTATAGTCTCTTTTTTGATTTATCGTGCAAAAGATTTTATGAGACTTTTTTCACTTTCAGGTGTGGAACATATGGCGATAATAGCACTTTTTTGGGCAAGCGGAGGAGTTTTTGCAGCACTTTTGCACTTTGGAGCTCATGCATTTTTAAAGCCAGCCTTGTTTTTATCTACAGGAATTTTAGAGTCAAAAGGAAAATACAAAATAGCTGGAGCACTCAAAGGATATAGCGGTATCAAAGGAAAGGCTTTTTATTTTTTAACGACACTATTTTTACTCGCTATCATCTCGCTACCTCCAAGTCCGATGTTTTTTTCTGAGCTTTATGGTTTTGGAGCCATGGTGGAAATCGCTAAAAAACATCAGCATCTACTTTTGATGATCGGGGCTATTGTTACTCTTTTAGTGCTTCTTTCTATCATTTTTTATAAGTTTGTGGAGGTTTATCAATCCATGAAATACGAGGGAAAAGAGGAGGCAAGAGTAGTATATGGCAATGAAGTTTTGGCACTTGTTATTTTTGCTCTGTCTTTAGTTTTGTTGATGACTCCTTGGAGTTTTGAATTTTTAAGAGCCGTATCATGAAACAAATAAAACAACACAGATTAATAGCTAGATTTGCTGTTGAAAATAGTGATAACTTCGAGGTGATAACTATTTTTGATGATGAGATTCAAAGAGAGAAGCTGGATAAACAAAACCCAACTTTGATGTCTATTTCACCAAAATATACAACTGCAACTTGGTTTGAAAGAAAGATAAAAGATGATTTTGGTATAAAAATTGAAGGTAGTTATGATAACAGGCCTCTCGTTCATCACGAAAGATTTCCAACACTCAACCCTCTTAGAAAAGATTTTCAAGATAGAAGTTTGAAGTTTGATGATTTTACCCCTTACAAGTATGAAGTAGTAAAGGGTGAGGGTGTTTTTGAAGTAGCTGTTGGACCAGTACATGCTGGCATCATAGAGCCAGGGCATTTTCAATTTTCACAAGAGGGAGAGAGGATACTACATCTAGATATTAGACATTTTTATACATACAGAGGCATAGAAAAATCACTTGAGAACACGAGTTTGCTAGAAGCTAGGGAGATGATTGAGCGAATAAGCGGAAATGAAAGCATAGCGTATCAGCTAGCTTGGTTTGATATCGTTTTGCAAGCTAGTGGAGTAGAGTATGATGAAAAGTTGAAGAAATATCACTGTTTGCTTTTGGAGCTAGAGAGAGTTATAGACCATTTGACTGATCTAGGTTTTATACCAAATGATGCTGGTTTTGGTGCGGCTTTATCATTTGCTTCTCAACTATCTGAAGATACAAGAGTGTTTTTAAAAGAGTTGTGTGGACATAGATTTGGTTTTGGAAGTGTTGGTTTTGAAGTAAAAGAGTATGATAAAGATAGGATTTTAGACTTTTTAAATGTTTTAGAAGAGAAAGTGAGATGGTTTGAAGATTGGATTGTCGATATTCCGTCTGTTTGGAGTAGGTTTGATACAACAGGAACACTAAACAAGCAAAAAGCTAAAAAATACGGAGTTCTCGGAGTTGTAGCAAGAGCTAGTGGAAAAAGAGTAGATACAAGAGACAATCTCTTTTATAAAAAGCATGGTTTTGTTTTGCAAAATGAGACAGTTGGAGATGTAGCATCTAGGTTTAAGCTAAGAATTAAAGAGATATATAACTCTATGCGTTTGATAAAAAATTTTATTGATGAGCCTTCTATGGTAAAAAAGCCTGTAAAATTTTGTGATGGCGAGTACATGAGCTTCGTTGAGAGCTCTATTGGAGAGTTGTTTGTGTATGTAAAACTAAAAGATGGTGTAATTGATAGATTTTATGCAAGAGATCCTAGTTTTATAAATTGGCAAGCACTATATCTTATGATGAAAAAAGATATCATCGCTGACTTTCCTCTTATCAATAAAAGCTGTGATTTAAGCTATGCAGGAAGTGATTTATGATAAAGTTTTGGCAAAGAAGAGTTGAAAATTCTATTGTTACTAGGCATTTGGAATTTGATAAAGATTTGGAAGATATAAAAAAAGAGTTGAAGAGTAAAATAGCCAAAAAATTTGCAGGAAGTTTAGCCATAAGGATGGTTAGTAGCGGAAGTTGCAATGCTTGTGAAGCCGAATGCAATGCCTTGTCAAATCCGTATTATGATTTACAGAGGTTGGGTATCCATTTTGTAGCGAGCCCAAGACATGCTGATGTGATGCTGTTAAGTGGTGTGGTATCTGTTAATATGTACCACCATGTGCTAGAAGTTTATCATCAAATGCCCCAACCAGCATATATCATAACTCTTGGAGATTGCCCACTTTTAGAAGGTGTTTTTAAAGAAAATTTTGCCATAAAAGGCGCAGATTCTCTAAAATTACCAATATCTCACCATATACG
The DNA here is from genome assembly GCA_027013265.1 of Campylobacteraceae bacterium. Classification (GTDB taxonomy): domain Bacteria; phylum Campylobacterota; class Campylobacteria; order Campylobacterales; family Sulfurospirillaceae; genus JAADIZ01. The sequence goes on from JALUXQ010000189.1 coordinate 4,139, forward strand.
CGGCTGTCCACCTGAGCCCAAAGAGATAATCAGGGGATTATTAGATTTTTTAGAGGATTTTATGTAAAGTGGTGGCATTTCCCATCCAATTTTCCAACTCTTCCCAATCCTCTTCTTCTATGATTTTTTTACATTTGCCTAGCTCGTTTTCAAAAAGTTCGATTGAACTTAGAATATTTTTTCTATTTTGTTTAAATATATCTGTCCACATAAGAGGTGAACTTTTTGCGATTCTGCTCATGTCTTTAAAGCCACCACCTGCGAGTAAAAGTATGCTTTTTGGCTCCTCTTCGCCCATAACACTGTTTGCTAGTGCATAACTTAGAGCGTGCGGTAGATGAGATATAAAAGATGCATGTTTATCATGCTCCTTTGCATCCATAAAAACTATCTTCATGCCTATGTGAGAAAATACCTGGATTGCTCTATTTTTATGATTATCGCCACTCTTGTCCATATTGCACAAGACTACAACGCTATCATGATACAGATCTTCTATCGCGGCACTTGGACCAAATTTTTCAGTTCCAGTCATTGGGTGGGCAGGTATAAAGTTTTTTCGTATATCTTTTGGAGCAGAGTCGATTATTTTCTCTTTCGTGCTTCCTAGATCAACAATAGTCGTCTCTTTTGGTATATCTATGAGATTTTGCAAAACATCTATTATGGCTTCAACAGGAATTGCTAAAAAAATCATATCGCATTTTTTGATTTCTGAAAAAGAGACTATATCATCTACTAATCCAAGCTTCAACGCCTCTTCACAGTGCGATAGATTGTGATCAAATCCACATACCTTAGATACAAATTTTATATGTTTTAGACTAAGACCTAACGACCCTCCCATAAGACCAAGTCCAATTATTCCAACTCTCATATACATCCCTTAACAAATAATTAATTCCAAAAATGGTATTATATCTTTTTTTATGACAATTAAGGGTTTTTAATGAATAAAATATTATTATCAGGGTTGATTTTAGCCTCTTCTGTATATGCAATTACAATCAAAAATATCAAGTTTGATGGACTTATCCATCTCTCTCCTAGTATCGCAAAAGAGATTATGAATATACATAAGGGCGATGTTCTGGATATCAATGTGATTGATAAAGGAATCAAAGATTTATATAAACAGAAGTTTTTCAAAGATATAGAGGTGAGTGAAAATTATGGCAACCTAGTTGTAACTGTTGTAGAAAAACCAGTTATAGCAAATATCGAGATAAGTGGTGTTGGAAGCGATGATAAAAAGAAATTAGAAGAGAATTTAGATATCAAAAAAGGCGAGATATTTGATAAGTCAAAACTTAAAATAGCAAAGAGACAAATAGAGCAATACTATGAAGATAAAGGGTATTTTAATACTGTTGCTGAGGCAACTACTAAAAAATTAAATACAAGTTCACTATCTTTAAATATTGTAATAAACAGAGGTGAAAAGATTGTTATAAAAAAAGTAAGATTGTGTGGGGCCAAGAAATTTGACTACAACGATATAAGATCGTCAGTTGCAAATAGGCAGACCGAATATCTTTCATGGATGTGGGGTTTTGATGATGGTAAAGTAAGAGTAAATGATTTGCCGTATGATTCCAAAAGAATAAAAGACTACTACCTAAGACATGGTTATTTAGATGTTAGAGTTAGTAACCCATTTTTGAAGGCATATATGGATAGTTACTCAGCAGAGTTAACATACAATATAAAAGAGGGTGAACAATATAGTGTTAAAAAAGTAGATATTGTAGTGCCAAAAGGTTTAATTGATGTAAAAAAAGTCATATCAGACTTACACCTTCAAGCAGGTCAAGTATTTAGTTCAAAAAGATTAAGAAAAGATATAAAAACCATAGTTAATGATGTGGCAGATTTGGGTTATGCTTTTGTACGAGTCAGCCCAGATATAAAAACAGATAAAAAAGAGCATGCAACTGATGTTACTTTTGTTGTATATCCGGGAGAGAAAGTATATATAAATGATGTGATAATTTCAGGTAATACCAAAACACTAGATAGAGTTGTAAGAAGAGAAGTCTATCTAGCACCTGGAGACTTATATAGCAAAACTGATTTGCAAGATTCAAAAAATGCACTAAAAAGAACAGGATATTTTGAAGATGCTAATATAAAAGAGATAAGAGTGGACGAAAATAAAATGAATCTATTGGTCACAGTTAAGGAGGCACGAACATCTTCGATAGGTGGTGGTATCGGATATGGCTCTACTGATGGGCTTCTTTTGAGTGCAAATTTAGCAGACGACAATATTTTTGGATCAGGATTGAAAGCAAAAGTAAGTGTAGATAGGTCAAATACGCAGTTAAATGGCAGAGTTGCTCTAATAAATCCTAGAGTATATGACTCTATTTATAGCTTAGGCGGTAGCATATATAGTTCACGCTATACATATGCTGCTTACGATCAAGATACGGCAGGGTTTAATTTAACCCTTGGTAGGAAATTTGGAAGAGACTGGAGAGGCTCAGTTGAATATACGCTTGAAACTTCGCAATTAAGTAATCTGTCTTCTACTTTAGACCCATCACTTTATACAACTAACAGAACCATTAAGAGTGCGATAACTCCAGCAGTCTCATTTAATAATACAGATGACTACTATCTTCCAAGAAGAGGTATAAGTTCGTCGCTTAGTGCAGAGTTTGCTGGTGTTGGTGGTGATGAAAAATTTCTTAAAACCAGAGGAAGATTTGGGTATTTTTATGGCTTGGATGATAAGATTGATTATGATCTGATTTTAAGATATAAATCTAGGTTTAGTTATATAGTTCAAAATGGATATTTGCCAATTGGAGAAAAGGTATATATGGGAGGTATTGGTACAGTCAGAGGATATGCCTCAAGGTCGATTTCTCCTAAAAACAGTAGCGGTGATTTACTCGGAGGAAAAATGATGTTTGTAAATAGTGCAGAAGCAGACTTTCCATTAATAGAGAGAATCAAGCTAAGAGGAGCGCTATTTTTTGATTATGGTATGATTGGTGAAAGTAGTTTAAATATAAAACGAGCAGGAACAGGCTTAAGTGTAGAGTGGGTTTCACCTATGGGACCAATTAATCTTGTCTTTGCATCTCCCCTCTTACAAAAACGAGGAGATCATATATCATCTTTTGAATTTACTATGGGACGACAGTTTTAATTCTCTAGTGTAATTGCAAAAGAGGCTGGTTTTGCCAGTTTCTTTATGCACTCCTTTGCTAGATATAGTTTTTTGTCTGATTTTATGTGTAGAGTGTGATTTGAGTACTCAAAAGAGAACTTATTGTCAGCCAAGTCTTTATGTAGGCAATTTGACAAAGACAGGATAAAGCTTAACCAATTTACCACTTTTATATCTGGAAGTAGATTTTTATATGACTTTAAATCCTTAATAGATGGCAATTTTTTCATATGATATTTTATAAGCAGGGCAATTAAGATTTTATCACTATGTGAAAACCCATAATTTAAACCATTTATGATAAAGTAAAAGCTATGTAAATTCTTCTGATAGAAGTTTAGTTCTATCCCTATATTATAGAGTTTTGCAGATGTCAATAGGATACTTAGATATTTATTGTCAACTTGATGTATGTATGAGAGAGTATTAAACAGGTCTCTAGAATATCTAACTATAGAATTGTTGCGTCTATTTTTTGTGCCAAATCTATCTATTAAACTTTTTAGGCTAGGCTTAAAGTTTGCATTAAACATATGGTTTGAGTTTCTCAGCAGATCACATAAGTAAACCCCTTCTCTGACGCCAACACCAGAAGTGATAATATCTTTAATCTCTAACTTTTTGCAGATGGCATCAAAGATATATAGTCCTT
>JALUXQ010000190.1 GCA_027013265.1 Campylobacteraceae bacterium
ATACTTCCTATTTCAGGGCTTCATTCTCCCGTGAAGTTAGAAGGTTTTGCTTATATAAGAGATGAGATTTGGCATCTTATTTTGCCTATTTTTGTGATGGTTTTTGGCGGAGTTGGAAGCTTGATTATGTATGTTAGAAGTCTTAGTCTAAATATACTAAAGAGTGATTATATGTTTTTCGCAAAAGCTAGAAATGTGAGTAAAAAAGATCTGTTTTGGAGATATTTACTTCCAAATCTATCCCCACCAATAGTCACGATACTTGGACTATCACTACCAGGATTGATAGGAGGAAGTGTTATATTAGAGTCTATTTTTTCGATAAACGGCATGGGCTTGCTATTTTATCAAAGTGCACTAAGCAGAGATTATCCTGTCATCATGGGTATTTTGATAATTTCTGCTTTCTTGACACTTTTGGGCAATATAGTTGCTGATTTAGTGTTGTTAAAATTAAACCCTTTTACAAAAAAATAGGAGAATATATGAGATATATAATTATGGCTTTTATGATAGTTTTAGTGAGTGGTTGTGCTACTTGGAATGGTATAAAACAAGATACAAAAACAGGTGCAAACTGGACAAAAGAGAAAGTTCATGAAGGGGCAAAATATATCGAAAAAAAGACAGAATAAGCCCTAGAAATAGGGCTTTTATCTAACTTCCAAATAAATTTTTAAGTGCATTTGGATCTTTTGTTTCACTAGTTGAACTCTCAGAGCTTTCAAACTCAACTAACTCGATTTCATAGCCAGTGAGCATGGAAGTGAGTCTTATATTTATCCCGCTTTTCCCTATGGCTTTTGATTTTTGGTCAGGCATAAGTGTGACGACTGCTTTATCTTCGCTTACGATTTTTACATTTGAGATGATAGCAGGACTTAAGGCTCTAGATATAAATATTTCAGGTATTGTAGAGTACTCTATACAGTCTATATTTTCGCCATGAAGTTCTTGACTTACAGAGTTGATTCTGATGCCTCTTGTCCCAACTGTTGCGCCGACTGCATCTATGTTTGGATGCAGTGAAGTCAATGCCACCTTAGCTCTCTCTCCCGGAATCCTAGCTGATGCATTTATCTCTATCATTTCATCCTTTATCTCAGGTACCTCTAGGTGTAAAAGTGCCTCTAAAAACTTTGGACTAGTTCTTGAAAGTTCCACCACAATACCTTGAGATTTGTCTATAAAAACTTTTCTTATCACACTTTTTACAACATCACCAACTTTAAATTTTTCGCCTTTTATTCTGCTTCTTCTTGGTAAGATGGCACGCACTTCATTTACTTCTATATAGGTATTTTCTTCGTGGTCAACTCTGACAACTGAGCCAAAAACACGACGACCTACCATACTTTTGTACTTATCAAATATTTTGGTCTCCAAAAGTCTTTGTATATGAAATTCTAGCTCTCGCTGAAGCGTAGCAGCAGCAGTTCTGCCTAGATTGTCAAGTGGTAGTTCGTATGTTAGTTCATCTCCGATTTCGATATCTGGGTCAACCTCTTTCGCCTCTTTTAGTGAGATAAAATTTTCATTTGTTTCGTTTAACTCTTCGGCATCGTCTCTTAAAACTATAACTTTTTGATAGAGTTTTAGGCTTTTTGTTTCTGGATTTATCTCTGCACCATACTCAAACTCTCTACCATATACTCGCTTAGCAGTGTTTACTAGTGCAATTATAACAGTATCTTTTACTTCATTTATTCCTAAGCCTTTTTCATTAGCTATTGATTCTATGATATCTAATATTTTACTCAATTTTCACCTCTTTTTTTAGGCATACATATATGCCAATATTTTTTTCGCAACAATAAGAACATCAAATTTGTAGTTTTAAATAATTGCGAGACTCGAAGAGAATAATTATATCTAAAAAGCTTTTTTTATTCAAGCCTAGATTTGCCTTTAATGAGCAATTTATACAAAAAAAGGTAAAATGTCATGATTTCTATGTCGTATTATGTTTTAATAAAGAAGGTTAAAAATGGAACTTAAATTAGCAAGAAAAGAGCTTGATAGTAAGCCAAAAAGTATAAAATTAGAGAAGATTGTTGAGATAGTCAAGAAAGAGGGACAAAAGATATTTTATTTTGATAAGGAAAATTCTCATAAGGATTTAGTCTCTTTGGTTGAGCATTTTGAAGAGAATGACCAAAGCGTGTATCTAAGAGAGGTAAAGTACGGACTTGGAGATGATGACTACATGTATGAGATACATATCTTATAAGGTTTAAATTTGTCTAAAAAATTGTATATTGAGACATTGGGGTGCGCCATGAATGTTCGTGATAGCGAACATATCATAGCCGAATTAGAGAATAAAGAAGATTATGCTCTAACCGATAAAGCAGATGAAGCTGACCTTATTTTGATCAACACTTGTAGTGTCAGAGAGAAGCCAGTAAGTAAGCTTTTTTCGGAGATAGGGGTTTTTAACAAGCATAAAAAAGATGGAGCCAAGATTGGTGTGTGCGGATGTAGCGCCAGCCACTTGGGTGAAGATATTTTTAAAAGGGCACCAGAAGTAAATTTTGTTTTGGGAGCAAGAAATGTCTCCAAGATAACTCAAGCTGTCAATGAAGATAGATATATAAGTGTTGATATTGATTATGATGAGAGTAGTTATGCTTTTAGTGAATTTAGAAATAACACTTATAAAGCTTTTGTAAATATTTCGATAGGTTGTGATAAGAAATGTACATACTGTATAGTTCCTCATACAAGAGGTGATGAAATCTCTATACCAGCAGAGTTGATAGTAGATGAAGCTAGAAGAGCTGCAAAAAGAGGCGCTAAAGAGATATTTTTACTTGGTCAAAATGTAAATAACTATGGTAGAAGATTTAGTGATGCGAGTCACCAAAAGATGGATTTTAGTGATCTTTTGGAGATGGTAAGCCAGATTGATGAAGTCGAAAGAATTCGTTTCACATCTCCACACCCACTACATATGGATGATAAGTTCCTAGAAGTGTTCGCTAAAAATCCAAAAGTTTGCAAATCAATGCACATGCCACTTCAAAGCGGCTCAACCCACATTTTGGAGCAGATGAAGAGAGGCTACTCAAAAGAGTGGTTTTTAAATAGAGCTTTAAAATTAAGAGAGATGGTTCCTAGCGCCTCTATAAGCACAGATATAATAGTCGGCTTCCCAGGTGAAAGTGATGATGATTTTGAAGATACACTAGATGTTATGAAAAAGGTAAGATTTGAGCAAATTTTCTCTTTCAAGTACTCTTCAAGACCTTTAACAAAGGCGGCTTCGTTTAAAAATCAAGTTCCACCTGAAGTATCTTCTGCCCGACTTCAAAGACTGCAAGAGCTGCAAGAGAAGATTTTAGATGAGATTTCCAAAGAGAAGCTAGATAAAGAGTATGAAGTTTACTTTGAAGAGAAGAGAGGCAATGGGCTACTAGCAGGGAAAAGTGACAATAACACTCTTGTTCAAGTAGAAGGTTTTGATGAGTGGTTGGGAACGATAAAAAGAGTAAGGATTACAAACCCTAAGCGTTTGTCCATGTATGGCGAAGTTATCCTTTAAAGAGTTCAAAAAAGCAGTTTTATTAAAAATTGCCCCTGTTGTTTTTTTTATTTTTTTAAATCTTTTATACCTAAGTTGTAAAAAAAAGTTTTATGCCAAGACTAAAACGAACGAGATACAACACCCTGCTATATTTGCTTTTTGGCATGGTGAATTTCTACCCATCTTAAAAGGGTATATCGATTTTAGAGGTAGCAGGGATATTGATACTATCATTAGTTCGCATTTTGATGGTGAATTGATAGCAAAAGCGGTGTCTATGTTTGGTGGTGGTACTATTCGTGGAAGCTCAACAAGAGGAGCTTTGAGAGCGCTAAAAGATTCATTTCGCTCTTTAGAGTTAAAGAGAGATTTGGGCATTACACCAGATGGACCAAAAGGTCCAAGGCATAGTGTGGCAGATGGGATCGTTTTGATTTCTAAAAAGAAAAATGTCCCTATAGTGACTATAAATTGCAAGCCAAGTTCGTATTGGCAACTAAGTAGTTGGGATAAATTTGTTATACCTAGGCCATTTAGTACACTACATATTTATGTGGGAGAGCCGTTTTATTTGGGTGATTTATCCCTAGAAGAGTCAAAACAACTCATAAAAGAGAGGTTGATGGAAAATGCTGTCTAAAATCGTATTTGTAATTATTGCCATTTTGTTTTTGGCGTTAAGCGGGTTTTATTTTTTTATCAACTCTTCGTATCAAAACTCTTTTGAGGCCAGATTTTACTATCTAGTGGGCAATTACGAGAAGGCTTATGATTTTGCACAAAAGGCTTACAAAGAAGATATCTATAACAAAATGGCAATCACTGTATTGAATCAGAGTAAAATTGCAAAAGAGTATGTGATATATATAAAAACAGGCAACGACTATTTTGATAAAATCAACAAAATTAGCTCAAAAAAGAGTTACAAAGAGGCTGATAAGGTCAGAATTAAAATGATGTGCGAAATAATGATAGGTGAGTATAAAAAGCTTGTTCCGACAAAATTAACAGACAAAGAGTTGGTCAAAGATGCAAAAGAGACTTATACTAAATTTAAACAACTATATGAGCAATTATATTGATTGGTACTGATTTTGCTTTAGTTAGAGGTACCCTTAAGCAAAAATTGCCTAAAATACAGAAAATCAAACAAAGATAAGGTTTTTATGAGTTTTTCTAATACAATACAAAAATATTTTTCAAATCTTTTTATATCGATAGTAGCAGAAAATAACTCATATAGAGTTCTCTCTAAAGTTATAAAAAATTCAAAGCAAAAAGTAAAATTTGAGAAAATTTTTCCTGTAAAACCAAATGCAGAATTTTTGAGCAGCGAGATAGAAGAGTATATCATCTCGCTCCAAGAAAAATACAATTTTACATATATCTCTTTTTTACTAGACTCTATGGGACAAGGTGCTATAAAAGGGACTCAAGCTGAAGATTTTGCAAAATACAGTGTAGATATAAAGAGTGTTAAAACTATAAAATTTGATACTTGGTCGGCATATGCTAGCTTTATAGATATAAATTGGACAAACAAGATTTATGCAAATATAGGTATTGATTTTATATACTCCCCTTTTGCGGTTTTATTTCACCTATTAAGCGAGCATAAGCTAAAAGAGAGACCAACGCTCTATATATTAAACCAAGAGGAGTCGATAACGTTTGCGATATTTAAAGCAAAAACCTTGGACTTTGGAGTGTTTTACAAGATAGTTAAATATGATGGCTTAGATAGTTCTGAAGAGGTCGAAAACTGGGAAGAGGAGAGTGAGGCTGAAGATGTAGAAAATCTAGCTGCTCTTGATGAAGATTCTCAAGAGGAAGAGATGACAGAACTAGGTGACTTGAGTGAGCTAGACACGCTAGATGATAATTTTGAAAATGATACTTTTATAGATTCTGATGGGTATGCTGATGAAAATAGCTTGCAAGATGATTTGGAAGATGACATAAGTATAAATGACATAGAGCTGTACGGAAGGGATTTGAAGATATTTAAATTTATCAGCAGAGCTCTCAAAGAGTATTACGCAAATCCAGTATATGACAGCAATTTTATAGAAAAAATTGTGATATTCGATGGATATGACATGAGCCACGAGATGATTCAGAGCTTAGAAGAGGAGCTCTATCTAGATGTGGAGATGCATAAATTAAATGTTAGTGAAGTGGTATGTGATTTGTCAATAGGAGCTATTTATGGTTAAATATAGCTTTATAGAGCCAAGAAAAAAACATCTATTTTCAACATTTTCTAAGATATGGATACTGTTTATCTCATTTATATCTCTACTTTTGATAGCTTTTGGGATTTTTTTATTGATTAAGATCGCACTCTACAAAAAAGATACTGTTGCAACCAACAATGAAAGAGTTGCACTAGAAAATCAGATAGATAAAAAAGATAACTACATGGAGTATTTGCTAAGGCAAAAATCACTAGGTGAAGAGATTTACTCAAGAAATACACTCTTGAAAGATAGCATGAAAAACCTCTTTGATTTGGTGCCAGACCAGATAACACTAGAGAGGGTAATTATCAAGAAAGACTCATTGATCATGTATGGGAAAACGCCAACAAAAGATACTTTTAATTTTCTACTATCTGCTCCGCTAAAGTCGATTTTCTCTACAAGTAATACCATGTTTTATCTCACAAAAGAGGGTTGGTATAACTTTGTAAGTACAAATAAAATAACTACAACGGATGGTTTCAGTGAGTAACACAGATAAAAGCTTAGAGAAAATCAACATCATAAAGCTATTGATATTTTTATCTATTTTTATAGTTATCACATTGGTTTTGATTTTAGCCTTGATACTTCCAAGCATAAAGCACTATAGAGTCTATAAAAACGAGTACAACACTGCTCTGTTTCGCAAAGTTAAAGTGCAAAATATCTTAAATGATAGAGTGAAAGAGTTGAAAAAACTCCAACTTGACAATAGAAAAGTTTTTGACTCGTTCAAGCATAAATTTACCGAGCCAGAGTTTGTACTGTTTGCAAATAAGTTTTTCAACAAAGTAACACTAAAAGAGGTAAAGAAGAGTCTGCACAAAAAAGAGTTTAAAGTCTATGAGTTAAATGTCACTTCGACGCTGAAAACACCTGTGAATTTTTATAAATTTTTAGATGGACTGAATCACTATCAAAACATGGTGCAAGCCGACTTTCCGATAGATTTGAAATCAAATGGAAAAGTTATAAGTGCTACTTTTAAGATAAAAGTTTTTGGACTTGTGACTTTAGAGAAGTGATATCTATCTCATCTTTATGTAGATAAGGTCTGATTTTAGATGGAATTTTTTCTATCCGACACAACTCTTTGAACTTCTTTGGCATATCTGTTTTTTCAAATGGCGAAATATAGATTAAATCTTTTGTAAAGACGATAGTGATTTTGTCTGTTATCACACAATCTTTTGTTCTAAGTACCTCATCTCTTTGAGTTTTGCTCATCAAAATACCGATTTTTTTCACTATTTTATCTATTTGTCTTATACTCTTTAAGTCTATTTTGTCTCTTTTTAGCACATACAACTCTTTGATTTTTATCATCTCTTCTGGCAAAAGTAGTTTTTTATCTTCTGCTAGATATTTGAAGCTTTTAATGAGTCCCTCTTGGAACTCATCAACAAAAGAGGTTGCGTATTTGCTTCTGATTTGGTTTCTGAAGTATTTTTTGGAGTCATTGCTTTTATCAAAAAAAGATTTTATATAGTTTGCTTTTAAGAAGCCAGAGAGCTCCTGCTTGCTTATATGCAAAAGTGGTTTTACCTTGTTAAATTTTTCACCTAGCTCTATCTCTTGCATACCAAGAAGTTCTACTAGTCCGCTTCCTCGCCCTAATTGCATCAAAAACCACTCAAATTTATCGTTTAATTGATGAGCGGTGATGAGGTTATCATAGTCATGATTGAGAATTACCTCTTCAAAAAAGTCGTATCTCTCAATTCTAGCATTGTGCTCAAAATTTGAATTGTTGAGCTTGCAGGAGTGCAGATAGAGTGTTTTGTCACTATTTTTGACTAACTCTTTGGCGTATATGATTTCATCTTTGCTTTGAGTTCTTGTGTTGTAGTCAACCATAGCCAAATCAAAGTCGATATCGTAGGCTTGCAGGATAAAAAATAGAGCACTAGAGTCAACACCTGCTGAAAAAGCTAGTAAATTTTGACTATTTTGCAAAAAATCGAGAGTGGATTTATGCAGTTTTGGTAACAGTTGCAAGTAGTTTATCCTTAGCCAATTGTGTTATTTTTGCTTTGTAGCACCTGTTTATCTCTAGTTTTCCTATTTCTGAATCATTTATGAGAATTTCTCCGTCAATCTCTCTATCCCAAGAGAGTTTTTTTGCCCCGAT
>JALUXQ010000191.1 GCA_027013265.1 Campylobacteraceae bacterium
GTAAAAATACGATAGCAAAACTTGATGATGAGTTGCAAGGAGCTAGACTCTTTGTATTGGATGAGAATTTAGAACTTTTTGAGAAAATTTTAGTTAAAATTGTTGAATCAGATATACTTAGTGGCAGAATCTATGTAAAAGCAGTGAAAAGAGATGTATAAAAGAGAGTTTGAAAATCTACTAAACAGTTCGCAACTTCCAAAATCTATATTACTACACGGTGCTTGCTTTTATCAAACCAATTTTTTTGGTGAAAAAATAGTTGAAAAATTAGAAGTTCTGCCAGAAGAGAAACTACTTGTCTATTATGATGAATACAATTTTTCTACTGCTAAAAATTTTCTTTCCCAATCTTCACTTTTTGGAGATAGAAATATACTCATCATAAAAACGGACAAAGTCATACCAAAAAAAGAGTTAGATATCTTGGTTGAATTATCATTTAAAAATAGCTCAAATCACTTCATATATCAATACTTTGGTGACGATAAAAAAGCTAGAAATATAGCCAAATCATTTACACCAAAAAAGGGTGCAAATTTCGTTAGATTTTTTAAATTAAACCAAGGCGAAGCCATATATCTACTAGATATTTTAGCAAAGGATATAGGTGTAAATATAAGTAAATACGCCCTATCTCACCTCTACATGCTTCAAAATGAGGATGTCTCCCTTTGTGCAAACGACTTAAAAAAACTAAGCATTTTTGAAAAAGAGATACAGATATCAGATATTAATGAGTTTGTATATGGATTGGGGAGTGTTGGCATGGATAGTTTTATATATGATTTGTTGCAAAAAAAAGATATAAAAAAGAGTTACTCAAAGCTAGTAGAGCTAGGTAGCGCGGATGAGGTAAGAATCATAAATGCGATAGAATCATATCTTGGTCAACTTTTTTTATTTTTTACATATATCAAGCTAAATGGAAGATTTGATGCAAAATCAATCTTGGGTTATCCGCTTCCACCAAATATCGCACAAGAGCGTTCACGCCTCTGTATGATGTTTGATATCAAAACTTATAATGATATCTTTTCTGTGCTTTTAAATTGTGAATTTAAACTCAAAAAAATGCAAAATATAGACAAAAGTTCCATGCTTCTATCTACCTTAATAAAACTTCAAACTTTTTTATAGTATAATCGCAACCTTAAACTATTTTTGGTTTAAAAATTTTATACATCCTTACTCAGTTATGGGTGAAAACCACAAGGAGAAACAATGCGACATTACGAGTTGCTTACAGTGTTAAAGCCTACTCTTACAGAAGAAGAGACTAAGGCAAAAATGGACTTTCTAAAAGATATTTTAGAAAAAAATGGTGCGCAAATTGCTGCCACTCAAGTTATGGGAACAAGAAGACTTGCATATCCTATCCAGAAGCTAGAAAGAGGATACTATAGTGTATTTTACTTCACAGCTCCAACTACTGCAATCTTAGAAATCGAAAGAATCATTCGTATTACAGAAGAGTTCATAAGATTTATGAGTGTAAAATATGAAAATCAAAAAGAGCTTCGATTTTGGAATAAACAAGTTGAAAAATTTACTCCAAAAGAGACAGTAGAGCCTGTCAAAGAAGAAGTTGTTGTTGAGGAAGCTGTAGTAGTAGCGCAAGAAGAAAAGAGTGAAGAGAAAAGCGAAACTGCCCAAGACTAGCAAAAGGAGTCACGATGTACAATAGAGTAATTTTAGTTGGTAACCTAACAAGAGATCCAGAGCTCAGATATATGCCAAACGGTGGTGCAGTTTGCACCATAGGAATTGCAACAAACCGCAAGTATAAAAAACAAGACGGAAGTGCTGGTGAAGAGGTATGTTTTGTAGATGTTACATTTTTTGGAAGAACTGCAGAAGTTGCAAATCAATACCTAAAACGAGGCAAAAAAATCTTGGTTGAAGGAAGATTGAAGCTTGATCAGTGGACTGACCAAAATGGTGGCAAAAGAAGCAAACACTCAGTAGTAGCTGACAATATGCAGATGCTAGATTCTAAAGGCTCAAGCGAGGGCGGATACGATCAAAACAGTGCACCAGCAAATGGAAATTATAGCAACAATAACCAAAATAGTGGCTATAGACAACCAGCTCAAGAAGTACAAAGTGATAAGATACCAGATATCGACATCGACGAAGATGAGATACCGTTTTAGAATAGGATAAAAAGGATAAAAAATGGCAGAAAAAAGAAAATATGCAAGAAAGTATTGTAAATATTGTGAAGCAAAGATAGAGTATATGGACTATAAAGATACAAAAATGCTAAAGCATTCACTATCTGAAAGATACAAAATCATGCCTCGAAGACTTACAGGAAACTGTAAAAGACACCAAGAGATGGTAGAGCTCACAATCAAAAGAGCAAGAGCAGCTGCTCTCATCCCTTATGTAGTAAATACAAAACAGTTGGTTGCTACACCATTTGATCTACTAAATCAATAAAACAAAAGACAAAAGACATGCACTTGCTAGACAAGTGCATGTCTTAAAACCTCTTCCACTCTAGTAACTGGTATAAATTTCATCTTATCTTTTACCTCATCAGGTATATCATCCAAATCTCTATCATAATTTTTCTTTGGAATCAATGCAGTTTTTATCTTAGCTTTATATGCAGCTATCAACTTCTCTTTGAGTCCGCCGATAGGCAAGACTTTACCACTAAGCGTCAACTCTCCTGTCATAGCGATATCACTTTTGACTTTTTTGTTTGAGAGTATAGATGCTATCGCAGTTGCCATCGTTATTCCAGCGCTTGGGCCGTCTTTTGGTGTTGCACCCTCTGGCACATGTATATGCAAATCAAATCTCCTATACACATCACTTGGAGTAACTTTTGGACTGTTTCCATCTTTGTCTTTTGGTGATTTTGGTATGATAGATAGTGGAATATCTAGCTTAGAGTTATCTATGAGAACTTTCACTACACTTTGAGCGATTCTAGCGGACTCTTTCATGACATCACCCAAAGAGCCTGTTAACTGAAGCACCCCTTTGCCCTGTATCTTTATCGCTTCAATTTTGAGCACATCTCCACCAACACTCGTCCATGCAAGTCCATTGACCTGCCCTATTAAATCCTCTTTATCTTTCTCTTCTATCTCAAATACTGTCTTTTCTAAAAACTCTTTTATATTTTTTTGATTTATAGTTATCTTTTGGATACTAGGGTCTATCAACAATCTTTTGGCACATTTTCTCAGGATTTCAGCTACTCTTCTTCTTAGGTTTCTTACTCCTGACTCCCTTGTATAGTTCGCTATTATCTTCTCTAGCATCGCTTTTGTTATACTAACTTCACTATTTTTCAAGCCATGTTTTTTTAGCTCTTGAGGTATTAGGTATTTTTTTGCTATCTGAAATTTCTCTTGCGGAGTGTATGAATTTAAAAATATAAACTCCATCCTATCTCTTAGAGGTGCTGGGATAGAGCCCACATCATTGGCTGTCGCTATAAATATAACTTTGCTCAAATCTAAATTAAAATTGAGATAATAGTCTCTAAATTTATTGTTTTGTTCAGGGTCCAATATCTCTAACAATACAGCAGTCGGATCACCTCTGTGACTTCTAGCCACCTTGTCTATCTCATCCAAAACTACTACAGGATTCATCTGTTTAGCTTCTATGATACCTTGCACTATACGGCCTGGCATCGCCCCTATGTATGTCCTTCTGTGACCTCTTAGCTCGTTTACATCCTCTAAACCACCAAGTGCGATCCTGACAAGCTCTCTCTTTAGAGCTGTGGCTATTGAGTTCGCAAGTGAAGTTTTTCCAACACCAGGAGGTCCTGCAAAACATAAAATTGCCCCTCTTGCAGTCTTATCTTTTATCCCTCTTTTATCTAGCAATTCTCTAACCGCAAAGTACTCTTCTATCCTATCTTTTGGCTTTTTAAGCGCATAGTGGTCTTGGTCTAGCTGAGCTCTGACATCCAAGATATCCAGCTTTTTTTTAGACATCTTTTCAAAAGGTATCTCTATAACCCAATCAAGATAGCTTTGAATCATGCTAGCATCACTAGAGTCTGGGTGCATTCTTGATAGTTTATCTATCTGTTTTGATATCTCTTTATGTGCATCTTCGCTCATAAATTTTTTCTTGGCTTCTAGTTTTTTTCTATACTCTTGGATCTCTTCATCTCTTTGGTTGTCAGTCCCAAGCTCTTTTTGTATCTGCTTCAACTGCTCTTTTAAAAAATACTCTTTATTTATCTTGTCTATTTGAGAATGAGCTTTGTTTTTTATCTCTTTTTGTAGCTTGCTAGTCTCTATCTCAGCAAGCGTAAACTCTATCAATTTTAAGAGTTTCTCCTCTTCATCTTCTATAGTGAAAAGTTCATATGCACTCTCTTTTTTGAGCCTCATGCTACTAGCAACTAAATCACAAATCCTATGTATCTCTTGATTTTCCTCTATCGTCTTCAGGAGGTCAGGAGGAAAATATCCACCAACTTTCGAGAGGATATTAACCTTCTCCTTTAAAAGTGCTAGCATAGCTTCACTATTTTGCGAGTTGCTCTCCACACTTTTTATAACATCTACTACGGCTCTTAATGGTCGCTCGGCCACCTCTTCTAGTATCTTGCCCTTTAGCATACCTTGAAAGAGAATCTTGACTCTACCATCAGGGAGCTCTACTTTTCTCATGATAGAGCCTATAACTCCTGAGTGATATATGTGATCAAAACCTCTTTCACCCTCAGAGCCTCTTTTTGTTGAGCACACCATTACGAGAGTGTTATTGTTTAACGCATCATTTATCGCTTCGATATTATCCTCATCAGAGATGAATAACGGCGAAATCATAAAAGGGTATAAAAAAAGATTGTCCTCCGCAACTATAGGCAGAGTTGAAGGGAATTGTTCATAATTATTTATCTGCATCTTTTACCTTATCTACTCAAACCAAGCTCTATACCATGGTATGTGAGGTTTTATCATATTTGCATTTTTGACTGTTGAATTAGCTATCTTTTTATCATATATCTTACTAGCTTTCTGTTTGTCTAACCTTTTATAAAGACTTGCTATCTCTTCACTTGTCTGTAAATTTGCAAGTTCTAGTTTGACTAAAATAGTATTGACCATAGGCATGTATTTTGAGTGAGGATATGTAATTTTAAACTTTTTTGTACTAGCAATAGTATCTATAAGGAGCTTTTGGTTTCTTTTTGGATGAGAAAATGAGTCAAAATTTGCTTTTATCTTCAAAAATTTTGCATATTCACTGTTTTCTCTATCACCATATCTCTTTATATACTCATCAAGATAAAAATTTGCAAGTATATACTCTTCACTTTGCATATGTGCATTTGCAAGCATCAACATACTTGTTTTAAGCAGTGGAGACTCCACATGTTCACTAGATAACGAAGTAAAATAATCATCAGCCTTCTCTAAATCCTGATTTTTAATCTCTTTTATAATCTGCCCATACCAATACAATGCTGGCTTATTGTAAATAGCAGTTTTATCTTTAGTCGAACACCCTGTGGCAAACAACAAAACCAAAGTAGCTAGTAAAATCTTAACTATACTCATAAATGAAATCCTTTTTATATACTATAAGTTTGGTATTGTACCTTTTTTTTAGTTATCATAAAATAAAAGTCTAATTATTTCAAAATTTGCCGATATATAAAGTACATTTTGATATAATAATACCAAAGGAAATAGATGATATTTGATGTAAAAGCACCTATACTAGGATTCGAGCAGATAGAACAGGTAAAGATAGAAAAGATAGACGATTTTTTTATGAAACTTATAAGCCTAAATGACAAAACAACCTTCATGCTGATAAATCCCTTTATGCTAAGGGATTATGATATAACTATACCCATTTTTTTCAAAAACCTACTTCAACTAAAAAAAGAGTCAAATATGATGGTTTTAAACATAATGATAGTATCACAACCCATAGAGACCTCTGCTGTAAATTTTCTAGCACCATTTATTTTTAATATAGATGAAAAGTTGGTAGCCCAAGTATTGCTAGATGGTGCAAAGCATAAAGATTATGAACTTTTAGAAGATATATCAAAATATATATAAAATCTTTTAAGTATTTCTTTATTTTTATAGTAGTAGAATATGTATGCAACATAGTTACATATAACTATAAGGTGGGTGGTTGGGTTGCAAGATTTTACTAAATGTCTAACTATATAGTAAAATAACTTCTCAAACAACTCCCTTTAAACTTCAAAAGAGGAGGATTAGATGATGCCTGTATGTAAAGAAAAAACTATATCCTCTTTAGTCTTAAGCATTAGAGAAAAAGCTGTAAAAACCCCATTAAAAAAAGTTATGAAAGAACGAGGATTAAATGTTAAGAGAAATCATCATACCAAGAAGTGAAAGTTATTCTATTGGCATACCAAAAGAGTATATTAATCAAAAAGTTGAAATACTTGTATTTCCTCTTCCTAATTCAAATGAAGGCGTAAATAAAAAAACAAAACAAGATATACTTGAACAAACAGCAGGCATACTCTCTTCAAAAGAAGTTGATCCTATAGCATGGCAAAGAGACTTAAGAGGTGAGTATGAAAGATAAAAAGATAAAACTAGCTGACAATATAATAGCAGCAACAACACAAGTCTATGATTTGATATTAGTAACTAGAAATACAAAAGATTTTAGTCAAATTGATATTAAAATATTAAATCCATTTATAAAAGAAGGACTGATATGCAAGCAAGTAAAAAAATAAAAAGTAAAGCTTTAACCCCCTTAATAACTATATTTTTATTGGCTAAATTGACGTCAAATTTATTTGCTGGTGATTACAGCAATGAAGCAAATTTCAAACAAATATACACTGATACATTAAATGGCGATATAAGCGCGACTGGATCTTCGGTCATATGTGCTGACAAAAATGGAAAATGTGATTGGAATTATAGTGGATATTTGTATAATATTGATCCTCTTACCTTACATGATGGGAACACTACGGCATTTCCCAAAAACTCTGGCAGAGCTAAAATAACAATGCCAGCAAATGTCAAAGGCTCAGACATAAAATGGGCTAGACTCTACTGGCAAGGACATATATTTGGACTAGGTAATCATTCATCAGATTTTACAAATGCTATCAATGGCAGAGAAAATATCACAATGTTAGACCCAAAAGGCAATCTTCATAATTTAACAGCAAATGCATCAGATGTATATTATTATGGTTATGACAAAAAAAGCGTATATGGGAAAAAGACAAAAGGGTATAGATATTTTTATCAAGCATCTAAAGATGTAACAGATATAGTAAAACAGAGCTACGACTCTACCCATAACTACTTCATAGTTGGAAATATAAACACAACAATGACAAAAGATACCTACTTTATAGAAGATACAAAACAAAGCACTTGGGTAAAATGGGGAAATTGGGGCGGCTGGGCTTTGGTTGTGGTATATAAAGACACAACTACTACTACAAAAAATATAAGCTTATACGACGGATTCAAATTCCTGTTGCCGCCATTTACAGCAGGGGCTAAAAAATCACTTCAAATTGATTTGCCAGCAAATAGCTTTTATACTCCAAAATATGGAACTGTAAAATCAAAAACGATTATGTTTTCAGCTGGAGCAGAAAAACAGATTAAAGGAAATAAGCTTGAAATGCAGAAAAAAAATGGTAATTGGGCAACTTTATCAAATAGCTTAAATCCTACTGACAACCAAATGAATGACTCAATTACATATCTAGGAAATCAGATAAACCCAAATCGCATTTTTAATGCAGGAACTGACTTAGATACATATGACTCATCAGGAGTATTAAACAACGCTCAAACAACAACAAGCCTAAAAGTAACAATGCTAGGAGATGCAAATTCAGTAGATCAAGCATTT
>JALUXQ010000192.1 GCA_027013265.1 Campylobacteraceae bacterium
CCAAAAAGATGCTGAAGGATTTATCAAGTTAAATGCCTTGCGTTTTATAATTAGTGGGAAAAACAAGAAGTTTTATGGCGACAAGTGATGTAGAAGAGTTGCAAGAGAGTATATTTGCAGACGCTCAGGTTGCAGATAATGAGTTACAAAAGCTTATAAAAAACAGAGAAGATGGCAAGTTTGATTTTAAATTGATAGACATACGAGAGATATATGAGTACAGTGATAAAAGCATAGATGGCACGGATTTACTATATCCCACATCACAGCTTCACAAGTACATAGATGAGCTAAATGGCTATAGAGAGGAAAATATCATACTATACTGTCGCACGGGAAATAGAACAGCTCAAGTTCTTGGAATCTTAAAAAGGATGGGATTTGAGAAAATTGCTCATTTAACTAGAGGTATCGTTAGCTACTCTGGAAAGACAAGCAAAAATGCAAAATTACCAAAAAATATAAAATAGGAGAAAATTATGAAAGTTTTACTAATCAAAGATGTAAAATCACTTGGAAAAAAGGGTGAGATAAAAGATGTAAAAGATGGCTATGGTAGAAATTTTTTGATAGGAAAAGGCTTTGCTCTGCATGCAACAAATGAGGTCTTAAAAAAATACGAAGCTGATCAGAAGAGAAAAGCAAAAGAGGAAGCCGATGAGCTTGCACGACTAAAAGATATAGAGAAAAAATTAGCCGACTTGAAACTTGTCATCAAAAGAAAATTAGGTGCAAACGGTAGCCTTTTTGGAGCTGTTACGAAAGATGAAATAGCACAAGAGTTAAAAAACCAAAATGATATAGATATCGACAAAAAAACGATAGAGATAGACAAAGCGATAAAGATGACAGGTAACTTTGAAATTTCTGTCAAACTAGGACACGGCATTCATGCCAAATTAAGTGTCGATATAGTTGGAGAGTAAGATATGTTTGAAGCAACAACCATCCTTGCTTGCAAAGGTAAAAACAGAGCCGTCATCGGTGGAGATGGTCAAGTCACTTTTGGCAACACAGTACTTAAAAACAATGCCACAAAAATAAGAAAACTATATAACGGTAAAATCTTAGCCGGTTTTGCAGGAAGTACCGCAGATGCTTTCAATCTTTTTGATATGTTTGAGGGGATTTTGGGGCAGAAAAAAGGTGACCTTTACAAGTCAGTTATAGAGTTTTCAAAAGAGTGGAGAAAAGACAAAATGCTTCGCCGATTAGAGGCTATGATGATAGTGCTTGATACTAAACACATCTATATCCTAAGTGGTAATGGAGATGTGGTTGAACCAGAAGATGAAAAGATAGCTGCTATAGGGAGTGGTGGAAACTTTGCCATTTCAGCAGCAAGAGCCTTAGATAGACACACTAAACTAGACGAAGAAAAGCTAGTTGAAGAGAGTCTTAAAATAGCAAGTGAACTTTGTATCTACACAAACAACAATATAAAAACATACATTTTAGAGGAAGAAAAATAGATGAATTTAACTCCAAAAGAGATAGTTAAATATTTAGATGAGTATATAATAGGGCAATTTGAAGCCAAAAAAGCTATTGCGATAGCACTAAGAAACAGACACAGAAGACTGCAACTAACTCCAGAAATGCAAGAAGAGATAATGCCAAAAAACATACTCATGATTGGTTCAACTGGTGTTGGAAAGACTGAGATAGCAAGACGCATGGCAAAGATGATGGGTTTGCCTTTTGTAAAAGTTGAAGCTAGTAAATACACCGAAGTTGGCTTTGTCGGAAGAGATGTAGAATCAATGGTAAGAGATCTAATGATGGCTTCGATAAACATAACAAGAGCTGACCATAAGGAGAAAAATGCAGACCAAATAGAGCTTCATGTTGAGAAAAAAATCATAGAAAAACTTCTTCCTTCACTTCCAAAAGGTGCAAGTGATGAAAAGAAGAGTGACTACCAAAGAAGTTATGGGAAAATGAGGCAAAAATTTAGAGATGGTGAATTAGATGAACTAGAGATTGAAGTTGAAATATCAAGTAGCAGTAGTGAACTATCTGACTCTTCTCTTCCTCCTGAAGTTGTAAAAGTACAAGAATCTTTCATAAAAATACTTGGCTCAAACCAAAAGAATATAAAAAAAACACTTAAAGTAAAAGAGGCAAAAGAGGCACTTAAAAATGAAGCGAGTGAAAAACTTCTTGATTTTGAAGCCATAAAACTAGAGGCAAAAAATAGAGCTGAAAATGGTGGTATAATTTTTATCGATGAAATTGATAAAGTAGCTGTCAGTTCACACTCATCAAACAGAAGTGACCCTAGCAAAGAGGGCGTCCAAAGAGACCTGCTCCCTATTGTAGAGGGTAGTGATGTCAATACAAAGTATGGCATAGTAAAAACCGACCATATACTCTTCATCTCAGCGGGTGCTTTTCACCTTAGTAAGCCAAGCGACCTAATACCAGAGCTTCAAGGCAGATTTCCATTGAGAGTCGAACTAAACTCTCTTAGTGAAGAGATTTTATATAAGATACTGACTCAGCCAAAAAATTCACTTTTAAAGCAGTATATAGAGCTTTTAAAAACAGAAAAAGTTGATTTGATTTTTGAAGATGATGCAGTTAAGGCGATAGCAAAAATTTCCCAACTTACAAATGAGAAGACCGAGGATATAGGAGCTAGACGACTCCACACTGTCATAGAAAAAGTTTTAGAAGACATCAGTTATAGTGCCGATGAGTTTGCAGGCGAGGAGATAAGAGTAACAAAAGACTTAGTACACGAAAAACTTGACTCTATAGTAGAGGATGAAGATAGTAGCAGGTATATACTCTAAATGAATAAGCAGGAGACAAAATCTGGCTTTGTTGCCGTCATAGGAAGACCAAATGCAGGCAAGAGTTCACTACTAAATTGGCTAGTGGACGAAAAAATTGCCATGGTTTCTCACAAAGCAAATGCGACTAGAAGAAGATCTAAAATCATAGCTTTGCATAAAAATGCACAGATTATATTTATAGATACTCCTGGTATCCATGAACAAGAGAGACTTCTAAATCAATTTATGCTTGAAGAGGCCTTGAAAGCTATGAGCGATTGTGACTTGATACTGTTTCTAGCTCCCGTGACTGATAAGCTTGAATATTATCTTGATTTTCTTGAGAAAAATAGAAAAAATACACCACACATCATTCTTTTAACAAAAACTGACAATGTTTCTCAAAAGCAGGTTCTAGATAAGATGCAACAATATAGCAAGTACCAAAAAAATTTCCTAGCTCTCATACCAACTTCCATAAAAAAAGGTATTTCAAAAGAGTATATCTTAGAAGAGGTTTCAAAACATATACCAACTCATCCCTATCTTTACGATAAAGAAATTTTAACTACTGAAACCTTAAGAGATATCTACAAAGAGTATATAAGAGAGTCTATCTTTGAAAACACGAGTGAAGAGATTCCGTATTTTACCGATGTAGTGGTTGAGAGCGTTAAAGAGAAGGACGATATAGATGTCATATATGCAAATATAATCGTTGAAAAAAAGAGCCAAAAAGGCATAATAATAGGAAAAGATGGAAAAACTATAAAAAGAATAGGAAGAGATGCTAGAAATAATATAGAGAAACTGACCAATAAAAAGGTTTTTTTGAAGATTTTTGTTATAATTAAGCCTGGATGGAGCCAAAATAGGGACATTTTAAAGAAAATCGGCTACAATTTAGACTAAAAATGAAATTTTTATGGTACAATTTAACTAATATTCAAAAATAGGAGTTGTTAACAATGGTAGCAAAGAAAGAGAAAAACTATTCAAACATAATCTCCATTGACCCCATAACGCTTAACTCTTACGAATATAGCAAAAACGAGATAAAAGTAAACAAACTAGAAAAAAGCAAAAAAGACTCTTTCTTTACCTCATACATTCCTGCAAAAGATATCATCACCGCATCAATCGAAATGAGCAGAAATATCTCTGATGAAGATTTAAAAGATGCGATCGAAATAAAAGTTTATGATGAGCTTGGTCTTGACTCTGCAATAGACTACTCTATTACATATCTAGAGACAGAAACAAATGATGTAAAAAATAGGGTTTATAATGTCTTTGTTATCGATTCATCAATGGTAAATGAAAGACTCTCTCGTGTAAAAAAATATACAAAATATATCGACTTTGTTACAGGCTCTCCTTTTTTACTACAGTCCTTATATAAAAAGAATTTTTTAGAGCCTGACAGTGTTGACTGTTTTGTATATTTTCAAAAAGATGATGCTTTTTTGGCAATATATAGGGACGGGGAATATATCTATTCAAAATCTCTACACTACTCATTAGCACAAATAAATGAAAAATTTTGTGAACTTTTAGGCGAAAGAGTTGATGAGAAAGATTTCAACAATCTTCTTGTAAATGAGGGTCTAAAAGGAAATAACTTAGATTATCAACAACACTTGATGAAGCTTTTTGGAGAGATATTTTTATATATAAATGATGTGTTGGTTTATGCAAAAAGATCATACTCGTTAGAGTCAATAGACAAGATTTACATAGGCTCCGAAGTTGGTGAATTGCTTGGTTTGGACGAGTATGCACAAAGTTATTTGGGTCTTGAAGCCCATGAGTTTAACTTTAGTATAGCTATCAACTCAAAAGAGTGGTATATAGACCAAATTCATATACTCATGATACTTTCAGCCCAAGTATATTTTGATGAGAAGGATGAGAATTTAAACTTTTCTCCTTTTAAGAGACCTCCACCTCTATCAGAAAGAACCTCAGGAAAACTGCTAGGAGCAGTTATAGCCAGTACAATCTTATCATTGGCATATCCTGGATATCAGTTGGGTTATGACTACTTTTTGCAGTTTAAACTATCAAAACAGAGAAAGGTGTTTGCAGAATTAAACAAAAAGACGATAGCGATAAAGCGGGAGCTAGCAAATATAAAACGAGCAAAAAACAAGGTAAATTCTTTATTGAAAAAAGAGGGGCAAAAGTTCGAATTTAGAAAGAAATTGCTCAATGAGATATATGCCAAAAAGATTTCATATCCGATGAAAGCATTGATCTTATCAGAGCTGTTTCAAATCTCAAACAGATCTCAATCAAAAATCATAGATGCAAAATTCAAAGATGGAGTATTGACTTTTGATATACAAAATAGAAGCGATAAAAAAATAACAGAATTTATACAAAATTTAACAAAATTAAATAAGTATCAAATTAATACAAAAAAGATTGTGAAAAATGATAAAAAAGGGATGTATCTATCTCGAATATCAATAGGAATAGATGATGAAAAATAGTGATAATATATCTGAAAGAATTGACAGCTACTTTTCGGGCAAAAAGAGTAGTGAAATCGCGCTTGTATTTTTTCTAGTTTTTGCATTTATTGCATTTTTATCCTATTCTTATATATTTCCTGTAACTCAAAAAAGGTTAAAAATATCAAAAAGAAATCTTATAATGATGAACAAAAAAGTTCAAAGCGAGAAAAACTATCTGAGATCTGTCACCAGAAATGGAGATGAAAGGTTTTATATAAAAAAATCTAAAAAAGAGTTAGAAAATCTTAAAATTACACTAGAGAAAACAACATATACTAATGCTTATGTTGATAATAAACTAAAAGAGTTATCATATCTACTCTTTAATAATCAAAATTGGGCAAAATTTTTAAACTCCATCACTTCATTAGCACAAAAAAATCATGTAAAAATAAAAATAATTGAAAACAAGATAAACGAACCAACTCTGCAAAAAATTGAGCAGATACTAAATCTAAAAGTTAAATTTAATGGCAATTTTAAAAATGTAATGAAGTATATAAATCAGATTGAAGAGAGCAAGCTGGTTGTTGACATATATGAGATGAATCTCAAAGGTGCATCTGGCATTGATGGCTATGTCAATATTGCTGTTTGGGGGATGAAATATTGAAAACAATTAAAACACTAATACCTGTCCTCTTTCTTTTGTCAAGTTTTCTCTATGCATCTGCTGAACTGTCGCTAGGGAATGAGACAAAAGTTTATGATAAAATTTTTGAGAAAATAGGTGAAACTAGAGTGGGTGCTAATGTAGAAGATATAAATAGATTAAGAAATCCTTTTGTGGTAATTTATAGAAAACGCAAAGATGCAAATGGTACAAAAAGACCTCAAATTACCTATACCCTCGATGGAATTTTTGAAAATAAGGCAAAAATCAATGGAAAGTGGAGAAAAAAATATAGTAAAATTGGTACATACAAATTGATAAAAATAAAAAAAAGAAGTGTAGTATTAAGAAACACGAATGAAAACAAAGAACTTTTTATAAGGAATAACAATGATTCGAAAATCAAATTTTCATCTAAATAGCAAAAACATATACCTGTTTATATTTTTATTGTTTTTTGCCTTAGACCCTTTAAATGCAAAGACTAGCAATCAATCATGTGAATACAGAGCTTTTAATATTAAAACTAGTGATAGAGTATCGAGTATTGAACTTTTAACACAGATTGCAGACTCTTGTGATTTTACTGTTTTGGTTAAAGATGCTTATGCAAAAGAGGCCTTGAAAAATAACTTAGAGGGTGTAAATATCAAAAACTTATCTCTCAATGAACTATTCGACCTGCTTATAGGGGATAATGATTTGTATTATACATTTAAAAATAGTATACTGCAAATATCATCTTTAAAAACTCAGATATTTAGAATTGATTATATAACTTCTATTCGGAATGGAACAGCTATCTTAAATGCCTCAGTAGATGCAACGCCAACAGAAGAAGGTGGGAAGAGAGCGGTCAATGGCGATAATAAAATAACATCAAACGATAAATTTGATTTTTGGTCAAAAATTGCAGCTGAGTTAACATCAGTACTCAATACTGGTGCAGACAAATACAAAGCATCAACACCAATTATAAATCCAAATGCTGGGATTATAACTATCACAGCCACAAAAAAACAGCTAAAAAGAGTTAGCCAATACATAAAAGTTTTAAAAGAGAGACTACACAAACAAGTACTTATCAATGTGAAAATATTATCTGTCGATCTGCAACATAAAAGTTCAAATGGTATAGATTGGAGTAAATTTAACTTATCACTTAACAATAGTGCAAACTTCACAGCAAATGGAACAGGAACGAATCCTTTGCAATCTTTAGCCTTCACTAACTCTTATACAGTTGTTAGTAAAAATGTATTTACAATGACTGGTCTTATAGATTTTTTATCAACCCATGGCAACACAAGAGTTGTCTCAAGCCCAAAAGTTTTATCTCTAAATAATCAGCAAGCTCTTATAACAGTGGGTGACAATATTAATTATCGTGTACCAGAAAATACAACGAATAACTCTACTGCCACATCAACAACTGTTACAACATATAAAAATTACTCTATATTTATAGGGGTTTTATTAAATATTACTCCAGAAATATCAGACAATAATGAAATAATTTTGAGAATTAATCCATCGGTAAGTAACTTCAAGTACACAGCAGATGATGGAAAACAGACAAACCCTAGAGAAATCGCACCAGACACATCAGAGAAAAAACTATCGACTGTTGTCAGGATAAAAAATGGAAATACTATTATATTGGGCGGATTAATCACAAACTCAAAAGGAAAAACTCATTCAAGCGTTCCAATTTTAAGCCAAATCCCAATACTTGGAGGTGCCTTTAGACATACGGGGGATAGCTTAACTTCCCAAGAGTTGATATTTGTAATCACTCCAACCATCATTGGCGTCAATGGAAGCACAAGTACATCTTTAAGAAAACTGGGTTTTTCCAAGAGAATATATGAATAAAAGTGCATATATAGGTTTAAAAAATATTTTCGTAGATGATGGTGTATTTGACTATATAAACTTGGACAAATCGTCAGCGGTATATGAAAAATTGGTACAAGCTATAGATAAACCTCTAAAACTTATACTCTTTTTTGGCAGGCCTGGAACAGGGAAGACTTTTTTATTGCAAAAAATATATAATGACTTCAAAAAAAAGAGAAATATTATATTTTTTCCTAGACCATTTTTCAATGAACTAGAGTTTTTAAAGGCTCTATACACAGAGACCTTCAAAGAAGAAGCACCAAGCATAAGTGGATATGACCAGTTTTTATCTATAGTAACAAAAAAACTTGATCTAAGTAAAAAAGATAAAGCAATAACAGTACTAATCGATGAATCTCAACTATATCCTGATGAATTAATAGAAAAAATCAGACTTATGGCAGATTCTAGAAAATTTAAATTCCTATTTACTGTTCACAAGACAGATGAAGAAGATGTTCTTGCAAAAGACTACTTTGCGACAAGGATTTGGGAGACAATCGAGCTTGAGAGTTCATCTTCTCATGAGGTTAAAACATACATAGAAAAAAAGTTGATTTTTCACAATAAATTTGAATATTTAAATCTTTTTAAAGAGAAGCACTTTAAGTTAATCATGCAATTTACAAAGGGAAATCTTAGAAATATAAACAAACTACTCTTTAAACTGTTTGAGATTTTGGAGTATTATGATATATCAAGTCCCTCTAAAATCAACCCGAGATCACTTAATACAAAATTTTTAATAATGGCCGGTATAAGTCAAGGTATGGTAAATGTTTAGTGCTAGCGAAATTGCTGACTTGGAGAAGAAATATTCAAAATATTTAATGAAAAAATTTTTTAAGTATCTTTTTGTTATTGCTTTGACACTAGTCATTTCATCCTCTGTTGCCTACTATGCATTTCTCTATAAGCCATCTAAAATCAAAGAGGGAAAAGTTATAATAAAACAAGAAAAAAATACAAAGAAGACTAAGCCACTTATAAAAGAGTCAAATATATCTATAATTATTACTGAAAAAAATACCTCTATACCTACAATACCAAAAAGCACAGAGAAAAACAGTAGTAAAGAAAAAATAGTTAAAAATAAGATAAGAAATAGTAAAGTTGTTGAAAAACCAAACAGTAGTAAGTCACAACAAAAAGAACAAAAAGAAGATAAACTCTATTTTCACATAAAGCCTTCGGATGACCTATCTTTTGAAAGTTCACAAAGGGCTTCACTAAAACTAAATATACCAACAGTAAAAACTGATACAAATACTACAAAAATTGCGAAAATTGAAGTTAAAGATGATACAATAAAAGAAGAAAAAACAGTACTGCCTAAAGTACCAAAAATAAAAATAGAAATGCAAGATATTGACTCTATTAGATATTTAAAAGATAAATATGAAAATACACATAATATAATTTTTGCTTTAATGCTTTGTGAAGAGTACTACTCTCAAAAAGATTATGAAAATTCGCTGAAATGGTCTATTATCGCCAATGATATTGATAATAACAGTGAAAGAAGTTGGGTATGGTTTGCAAAATCAAAATATAGACTTGGTAAAAAAGATGATGCTGTGCGTGCATTAAAAGCATATTTAAAAGCAAATGAATCAAACACAGTTAAATCTCTTTTAAAAAATATTGAAAATGGGAGACTAGATGATTAAAATAGTACTAGCACTTATAATGGCACTAAATTTTTTGTTTGCTACAAACCTAAATGACATTAAAATTTTATATGGCAACAAAAAATTCTCGAAAGTATGTACAAAATCTGGAGAGATATATCAAAACTATAAAAGTAATGAAGAGTTTCTAAATATTTTTGCGGCATCTTGTTTAAATTCTGATATGATAAATAGAATGGTTTTACCAATTATTAAACTCTACAAGACCAAAAAAGCAAGAGAAAATGCTGTTTATTTCTCTACTATACTATTTGAGAAAAAACTACTATACTATGCACTTAGTGATGATATAGATATCTCATATGTAAATCTTCCAAAAACAGACTATATACTCTCAAGAATATTTGATAAATTTGTAAAAGGAGAGTATGACTTAAGAAATAGCTCGTATTGGTTTTCAGACGATAATAATTCCAATCTATCATATAAACTATCCTTGGAAGAGAGAAACGGTGTAAAAAAGATGTATCTTAGAACCTACAGGGGACACAAGATAATAAAAGTAAGAATTTATTGGTAACTATTG
This sequence comes from Campylobacteraceae bacterium, assembly GCA_027013265.1. Taxonomy (GTDB): domain Bacteria; phylum Campylobacterota; class Campylobacteria; order Campylobacterales; family Sulfurospirillaceae; genus JAADIZ01. Next base: position 10,032 of record JALUXQ010000192.1, read on the forward strand.
ATGAGTGACATAAACTTAGAACTTTTAATGTATATGGTTAACAACAGAATTTTAGATTCTGATACCGCTGATATTATAAAAGGAGAGTTTGAAAGCAAAAACAAGAGTGTATTTGAGATACTGCAAAACAGACATCTACTTGAAAAAGAAGATTTATCCATAATATTAATAGAGTTTTACAAAAAAGGTCACCTGCAACTAGAAGATGTAAATAAATATTTTCCTATCGAAATAGAAGAATTTTTAAAAAATCTTGCTAAAAACTTAAATGCAACGTACATAGATTTAGATGCTATAGATATTAATCATAAAATGATTTCAAAACTTCCATTTAATCAACTTAGAAAATTTCATGCACTTCCCGTTAAAGAGGATGAGATAAACATCTATGTTGCCTTCAAGGATCCAATCGACTTAAATGCACAGGAGGGAATCCAAAGGATTTTCCCTAGAAAACTTGTAAAGACTGTTATTAGCGAACCATCTCTTATTGAAAAATACTTAAATAAAATTGAACTAGGTGATAGCATAAAGGAACTTATATCTGAAATTAGAAAAGAGATAACATCAAGTGCAAGTGAAAATCCCCAAGAGTCATCAGGAATACTAAAACTTATAGAGGCCATATTAAAAACATCAATTTTAGCAAGAGCAAGCGATATTCATGTGGAAGCAACTGTAAATAACTGCGTGGTAAGAAGCAGAATTGATGGTATGCTTACTGAAACATTTATATTTGATAAAGACATATACCCTCCTCTTGCTTCAAGGCTAAAACTTCTATCAAATATGGATATAGCAGAAAAAAGAAAACCGCAAGATGGAAGATTTTCAGCTACAATTTTAGGAAAAGAGTATGACTTCAGAATTTCAACACTTCCCATACTCAGCGGAGAGTCTATAGTCATGCGTATACTTGATAAATCAAAAGTGATGATTAAACTTGAAGGTCTTGGTATGCATAAGGATAATTTTGAAAAATTTAACTCCTCTATGCGTGCACCTTATGGTATAATTTTTGTAACAGGCCCAACAGGAAGTGGAAAAACAACGACTCTGTATGCTGCACTAAATGCTATAAAAAGCGTTCAAACAAAAATAATAACCGTGGAAGATCCAGTAGAGTATCAGCTAAATCTTATACAGCAAGTTCAAGTAAATGAAAAAGCAAAACTTTCGTTTGCAGCCGCACTTCGCTCAATTCTAAGGCAAGATCCTGACATTATAATGATTGGTGAGGTAAGAGACCAAGAGACACTCAGAATTGCAGTTCAAGCTGCACTTACTGGACACTTAGTGTTTTCAACTTTACATACAAATGATGCTATAAGTGCTGTTACAAGAGTAATGGATATGGGAATAGAGCCTTATTTACTGAGCGGATCACTAGTTGCAATAGAGGCACAAAGGCTTGTAAGAAAGCTGTGCCCGCACTGTAAAACTAAAATTGCCTTGCCTGAAACAGCTCGCAGGGATGTTGATGAAATATTACCACAAAATTATCAATTTTATAAAAATAATGGTTGTGAAAAATGTTCCCAAACAGGTTTTATCGGAAGAGAAATGCTCTCTGAAATCCTAGTTATAAGTGAAAAAATCTCCAGTATGATTGCCCAGGGTAAGAGTAAAGAGGATATTAAGCAACAGGCTCTTAGAGAGGGCTTCATCGACATGTATAAAGATGGAGTTTTAAGAGCTGCAAATGGTATTACAACACTAGATGAAGTAGCAAGGGTGGCAAAAGGATGAATTATTTTGAAGTTACATCTCTATTTAAAGGCAAAAAAGAGACTAGAGTTTTAAAAGCACCGAGCAAAAAAGATGCTATATCTCTGGCAAAAATGAAAGTACCAGGAATACTTCTAAACATCAAAGTTACTTCTGCACCAGTTGAAGATCAATTCTACGAATTTAAAGAAAAATTTTTAAAAACTATTATAAAAAAGAAGATAGGTATAAAAGCACTAATAGCTGCTATTAGGCAATTAGCTGTCATGACAAATGCTGGTATTTCTATACATGATAGTATAAAAGAGGTGGCAAACTCAAGTGTTGACAAAGAGCTGAAAAAAATATTTGACAATATAAATGATGATTTAAACTCTGGTCTTAGTCTAACTCAAGCTATGATGCCTTTTAGAAAAGAGGTCGGTGATGTGACGCTGGCATTGATAGAACTTGGAGAGAGTACTGGTAATATGGCAGAGTCTCTTGAAAAATTAGCTGAAATATTAGAAGAGATGGAAGAGAATCGACAAAAATTTAAAAAAGCTATGAGATACCCAATAACAGTTATGGTTGCTATAGCTATTGCTTTCACTATTTTAATGGTTTATGTTGTGCCAAAATTTAAAGATATTTTCTCGAAATTTAAAACAGAGCTTCCCCTACCAACTAAAATATTACTCTTTATGGAAAATATAATCAACAACTATGGACTTTATCTTTTAGCTGCTATTATTGCAGCTATAGTAATTATTAAATATCTACTGGTAAATAGCGAAGAGTTTAAAAGTAAATTTGACAGATATATCCTAAAAGTTTACTTGCTTGGTAAAATAGCATTTTATGCTACTATGTCGAGATTTACTCTTGTATTTACTGAACTTATTCGTTCAGGTATTCCCATAGCTGATGCCTTGGAAACTGCTCTTTTAACACTTGATAATATATACTTAAAAGAGAAGCTTAGCACAGTAAATATCTCTGTGCAAAGAGGAGTATCACTAACAGAAGCTTTTTCTGATACTGGACTTTTTGAAGGCATGCTAATACAGATGATAAAAGCTGGAGAGCAGAGTGGAACACTTGATAAGATGTTAGACAAAGTTACGCAGTATTTTAAATCAAGATTTAATGAAATCATAGATAATATATCAAGTTATATAGAGCCTATTTTATTAGGCTTCATAGCTGCCATGGTTCTTTTAATGGCGCTTGGTATATTTATGCCTATGTGGGATCTAGCAAAAGCTGTCAAAAATTAGATATCCAAATTAAAACGGCCAAATAGTCTCTATAAATTTTGTACCCCAAGGTTTTTTCATGTTTTGGTCTATATCGCCCTCTGTTTTATATAGTATTTTTGCATCTGCTATATATTTTGAGTCTATTGTATTAGTTTGGGTTATATCGTATGGTCTTATTACGCCACTTATCTCTATAATCTGCTTCTCACCATTTAGCAAGAGCTCCCTGCTACCAGCTATGAAATAGTTTCCATTATTTAGTATTTTTATAATTCTAGCTGAAATTGTAGTGGTAAATTTTTCATCTCTACTATTTGACCCTGTCCCAGAAAAAGAGTTTGTTGAACCAGTTTGAAAACCTATATTTGCAACGCCATTTATTGTGTCTGTTACTTTTTTTAAGGTTTTATTCGTTCCATTATTTGTGACTAATCCACCACCTAGAGAATCTTTACTATCTTTTGAGAGAGATTTCTTTGCGCTTGAACTTTGTGTTATATTTTCACTAATAGTAACAGTTACTATATCATTAATATTCATAGCTTTCAAATCAGAAAATAGAGGATTGTCCCCTTGACCAAATAGGCTACCTGGATTTGATCTTGGTGTATCGTTAACCTTTGGAGGAAGCTGGTCAACATACTTCGGTGGCTTCATTGTGATTTTTGCATCAGCAGGATGGGTTGAGCATCCAACAAACAAAATAGATGTAGCAAGTAGTGCTAATACTGTTTTCATTGTCACCTCATTGTTAGAATTTTGAAAATAAAAGCAATTAAAGTTCCATTTTTACTCTACTATGCACTTATCTCTAAAAAATCATTCTTTTCTTTATTGTACACATACACTTCCATAGGATTATCACCTATTTGAAACATTATCTTGCAACTATCAAAATATGTTTTCCCTAAGGCCTTGGAGACTACTTCTAAAATATATGCTCTGGTATTAAAAAGATGAGTATGTGCCTCCCCATTATACGCAAAGGGTTCACCTTTAATCGGAACAAAACCCTCTTTTTTTAGGTGCTTATTAAAAATTTCTTTGTCTTTTAGTTTAGTAACATCAACAACTAAAACTACATTCAATCTAGCACCTTGTCCAATATCTTTTCAAACTCTTTTGCATCTTTATAGCCTATTGTTTTTGATGATTTTATCTCTTTTTTGTTTCTAAAGAATATGATAGCAGGAGGACCGAAAACATTAAATCTTTTCAAAAGTTTTTTATCCTCTAGATCATTTTTTGTCACATCCAATCGGATTAAATCAAATTTATCCATCCTTTTTATAACATCTGGATTTGAAAATGTATTTGCGTCAAGCTCTTTACAACTTATACACCAATCAGCATAAAAATCTATCATGATTGGTCTATTTGAGTTTGCAATAATCTTATTTAAATCCTCTAAAGTTTTTACTGTTCTAAAAGTAGAGTGTTTTATTACTACACCACTACTACTTTGTGCTTGAGTTACAAATGAAGTTTTTTGCTCAAGTGGATTTAGTGGATTTGTAGCGCCCCTTAAAGCACCAACAAATATAAATATTGAGTATATCAGAGTTATAATTGCCAAACCCTTCAAAAGTTTATACCAACCAGATACATTCTCTTTTAAGGGCTCCAAAGCCCCCATATATATAGAGCTTATCAAGAGTAGTGCCATCCATAAAAGCATTGATATTTGAGCATTAACTATGCGAGATATCATATAGATTGCAACAGCCAACATCAAAACACCAAAAATGGCTTTTATATTATCCATCCAAGCACCAGGGCGAGGCATAAATTTGCCAGCTCCTGCACCAATCAACAATAGTGGGACACCCATACCTAAACTCATAACAAATAGTGCTGAGCCACCAAGCAATACATCTCCACTATGTCCAATATAGATAAGTGCTCCAGCCAATGGGGCTGCTACGCAAGGTCCAACGATCAAGGCGGATAAAAATCCCATGATAGCGACTCCAACAACACCACTATTTTCTCTTTTTTCTGTATTTTTAGAGAGTTTTGATTGTATAAAACTTGGCATCTGTATCTCATAAAATCCGAACATAGATAGTGATAAAAATACAAAAATCAAACTAAAAGTGGCTATTATCCAAGGCTCTTGTAGTGCTGTTTGGATGTTGGAGCCAAAAAGTGCTGCCAAAACACCTGCTATCGTATATGCTAATGACATTGCTAGCACATAAACAGAAGATAAGAAAAAGGCTTTTTTTGTATTCATATTTTTACCAGATTGGGAAATTATTATAGATGAAAGTATTGGAATCATAGGGAAAACACATGGTGTCAAAGCGAGTAAAAGACCAAATCCAAAAAATGTTAGCAACACCATATAAAAGCTACCGTTTTTAATACTATTAGCGATAGTATCCTCTTGCGAAAGATTAGCTTGTGTTGCTTTCATAGTTGAAGCAACTTTGGCTTGAAAAGTATCACTTTTTAATGTAAAGTCATATGTATTACTCATAGGAGCATAACAAAGTCCCAATTCTGAACACCCTTGGTAAGAAACTTTTATTTTATATTTACCGCTTTTTACATATTTTTTAATAACTTTGGCTGGGATATTAATATCTATATCTTTTCTGTGAACTATAAACTCATGGTATTTTACTGGTTTTGGACGAGTTGACTCTTTATCTAGTAGCACTTTTTTTGGAGTTAGCAATTCAACATGTAGCTTATCGTCATACTCATACATCTTATCACCGAGCTTTATCTTGATATCTACTCCATTTTCTGTCTGCTTTGCACTCACTTGAAATGCTTCTTGAGGAGAAAGAACTTTATGTTTATTTAAGACACCATACGAAGATGTAGTTGCAAAAACCACCAATGCAACTAATTTAAGAGACTTTTTAAGCCAATCATTTAGCATATTACACCTTTTTGATAAAATTTTGCTCTTATTTATTATGTAAGCTACAAATTCTATCAAAAATAAGTAAATATATTTAAAATAAGCAGGGATAGAGTTTATCCCTGCTTAATGATTATTCAACCTCTGCATCTATAACATCGTCGTCAGGCTTCTCTTCTTTTTTAGCCTGACTATCAGTTGCTTCATCTTTTTTGTACATAGCTTCTGCTAACTTATGGCTAACTTCTGTCAAAGCTTTCACTTTTTCATCTATTTGCTCTTTAGTAGCTGAATCATTTGCTAAAACATCTTTTAGCTCTTTTAGGGCATCTTCGATTTTAGCTTTTTCGCTTGCATCTACCTTATCACCTATCTCTTCAAGTGATTTTTCTGTTTGGTGAGCAAGGGCATCAGCTTGATTTCTTGCTTCAACTGCCTGCTTTCTCTTCTCATCATCTTCTTTATGAAGCTCTGCATCTTTTACCATTTTTTCTATCTCTTTTTCATCAAGCCCACTACTACCAGTGATTTTAATCTCTTGTTGTTTACCAGTTGCTTTATCTGTAGCACTTACAGTTAAAATTCCATTTGCATCTATATCAAATGCAACTTCGATTTGAGGAACACCTCTTGGTGCTGGCGAGATATTTTCAAGATTAAACTGACCAAGTGATTTATTATCTTTTGCAAACTCTCTCTCACCCTGGAGTGCATGTATAGTAACCGCAGCTTGATTATCTTCTGCTGTCGAAAATATTTGAGTTTTCTTAACAGGTATGGTTGTTCCCTTGTCTATAAGTCTTGTCATAACGCCACCTAAAGTCTCAATTCCCAAGCTAAGCGGTGTAACATCAAGAAGAAGCACATCCTTAACATCACCTTTTATAACAGCGCCTTGTATAGCCGCACCAATCGCTACAACCTCATCAGGATTTACTGACTTATTTAAATCTTTGTTAAAAAATGCTTTTACTCTCTCCTGAACAAGTGGAACTCTTGTGCTTCCACCAACCATAACTACCTCTTTTATCTCACTCTTATCTAATTCGGAATCTTTTACAACTGTTTTTATTTTATCGATTGTTTTTTCAACCAAATCTTCAATCATTGACTCAAATTTTGCTCTAGTTACTTTTTTCACCAAGTGTTTTGGTCCTGTTGCATCTGCTGTTATAAACGGAAGGTTGACTTCAGTTTCTGTTGAACTAGATAACTCTTTTTTTGCATTTTCAGCAGCCTCTTTTAGTCTTTGAAGAGCCATAACATCATTTTTAAGGTCAATTCCATTCTCATTTTTAAATTCACTAGCAAGATAGTCTATCAATCTATTATCAAAATCATCTCCACCTAAAAATGCATCTCCACCAGTTGAGAGAACTTCTACTACACTATCACCTGTCTCTAAAACAGTAACATCGAATGTACCACCACCTAAATCATAAACTACGATTTTTTCAGCATCTTTTTTCTCTAGTCCATAAGATAGCGCTGCACTTGTTGGCTCATTTATAATTCTTAGAACATTAAGTCCTGCGATAGTTCCAGCCTCTTTAGTAGCTTTTCTTTGTGAATCATTAAAATAAGCTGGCACTGTGATAACAGCATCGGTCACATCTTCACCAAAAAACGCCTCAGCATCCTCTTTTAGCTTCATCAAAACTTTTGCACTTATCTCTTGAGGAGTATATACTTTACCATCAATCTCTATGGCACATGCACCATTTCTATCTACTATCTCATAGGGAAGTCTCTCTTTTGCTTGTTTAGACTTCTCCTCCTCACACATCAAACCCATAATTCTTTTGATAGAATATATGGTTCTCTTTGGATTTGTTACAGCTTGTCTTTTTGCTGTCTCTCCAACTAAAATCTCACCTTTATCTGTATAAGCCACTATCGAAGGAGTTGTATTTCTCCCCTCTTTATTTGGGATAACTTTACTATCCCCATGCTCATAAACAGCCACACATGAATTTGTTGTTCCTAAATCAATTCCGATTACTTTTCCCATATCTTATCCTTTATATTTTTATTTTTAATTATTTTTTATTTAACTATACTAACCATAGCAGGTCTAAGCACTCTATCTTTTATCTTGTAGCCTTTTTGGAAAACTTGCAAGATATCTCCTGAAGGTTTCTCTTCATTTTCTACTTGCATAACTGCTTCGTGAAAATTTGGATCAAAAACTCCTTCTATATCCACTAACTCTATCCCATGTTTTTCAAAAGTTTTTCTAAATTGCTCTATTGTTAGATCAACTCCCTCCTTTGTCTTCTCCAAAACCTGTTTTATTGTTGTATTTTCATCTATCTCATTGGTATTGGATGCCATCTCTAAAGCATCAATGATTGGCAAAAGATCACGGGCAAATTGCTCATGAGCATAACTTATCGCCATAAGCTTCTCTTTCTCCATTCTCTTTTTTATATTTTCAAAGTCAGCCTTGTTTCTTAGATACTTATCTTCCAAATCTTGAAGTTGTGCTTTTAATTCATCAACTTCACTGATTTCAGAGGCTACTTCCTCTTCGCAAGACTCAGACTCCTCTACAAACTCTTCGTCTTTTGGTATATTCGTCTCTTTTTCTTTATGTTTTTTACTCATTTTTACTCCTTGGCTTGATTAAAAAAACTCTCAAAGTCTCTATCTAACTTACCTAAACAAAACATCTCTAATGAATCATCATCCATGGTTGCGTGTTGTTTAACCGCTATACATCCACTTGGCACAAAATCATCAAAATATACACCCATATCTAATGTATCTAAAAACTGGGGCTCTACCACTTTTTGTATAAAACCATCATTTTCTATCTCTTTTGCTATCTCATAAAGCTCACTCTTACCCTCTTTTAAAAGAGCTGTTTGCATAAAAATATTTTCTAATTTATTATATAGCCCATACAACCCTACTGAAGCAGAGATCCTTTTTAAATCTTTCATGCTGCTCCCGATTAAATTTTCTAAAAAATCTTCAACTTTCGGATGGTATTTAAGGACAACCTCTTCGTCATCAAAAACTAAAATCAAAAATCTATCACCAACTTTCATCAACTCTTTAAAAGTTGGGTTTTTACTCTTTTTTAAAATACAATAAATTCCATAATCTCGTATAGAATCCTGAACTTTTTTTATATCTTCTATGGCTATTGGGTTTTGAGGCTCTAGCCTACTCAACCAATATTCCATCAGGGCTTTTTGTGTTGGTACTCTGCCGCTACTCACATGTAACTGAATCAAAGCACCTTCTAATGAGAGTTGCTTAAAATAGATCCTGATAGTTGATGGAGAGATATCTAGCATCATTTTTGCCTGAAGCTCACTGGAGCCAATCGGCTCTTTTGACTTCAAATACTCTTTAATAATGGATTCTAAAATTATCTCTCTTTTGGATAAACTCACCTCTGCTCCTCTAGCAAATCACCATTAGCACTCTATCCTTTTAATTGCTGATGTAATTATACAACATTGAGTGTAGTTTTGTCAAGTAATATTATTGAGTCTATATAGCTAAAGTTTATTTAGTATATAAATATCATCAATTTATCCCTAAAAAAGGTAATAAAATTTAAATGTAGTTAAATATTGTATTTCTGTTTTATCGAAAATTTTATTTATGGTAGTAGTTCGAGGTTATATTTTAAGCATAAAATTTCAAAAAAATCTCTCTAATTAAAGATAAAAACCTTCGATAGAAACTCTTTTTTACATGTAAAGATATAAAAAGTTCATTGAGTGCTTGTTTTTCTGTTTTGGTTAAAGTGCTCATACATTTTCCCTTAATCCATCTCTTATACGCTTTGTTACTCTCAAAATATCTTCGTCTTCTAGTTCACTTAACATTTTAAAAATGACAGTTGCCGCTTGAGGTTGTGAATTTCCAAGCTTCCAATCCTGATATGTTCTCATGGATACCCCCAACCTCTCAGCCATCTCTCTTTGACTTATCTTTTTTCCAAGAAATTTTGACTCTACAGCATTATGTAAAAGATTAAAGATATCGTTAGTTTTCATAGTTTTAATTGTAACTAAGATAAAATTAATTATACATAAAAACTGGTAATATACCATATATTATATCTAAATTATATCTAAATTCTACATTTTATGCTGATTTTTATATGATTTTATATGATTTTATATGATTTTTGTACGAATTACTGTATAAAAAGTGTTTGATATTTTAGATTTTAGGGAGTGTTGAAAAAAAGGAGAGGAGATAAAAAGGACCCATCACTTGGATAGATCCCCAAAAATCTATTTGTCTCTTATAGATAGTTCTTTGATAACTTCTGAATATTTCTCAAAATTTGTCTTTTTAAGATATCTTAAAAGTCTTTTTCTTTGTCCAACTAATTTTAAAAGACCAAGTCTCGAAGAGTGATCTTTTTTGTTGATTTTCAAATGTTCTGTCAAATCTAGTACTCTTTTAGATATTAGTGCTATTTGAACCTCTGGTGAGCCTGTGTCACCCTCTTTTCTTCCGAATTTGTTGACGATTTCTAATTTTTCCGCCGAACCTAAAGCCATAATTGACCTCCTTGATTGGTATTTTCTATTTAAGTATTTTAAATAGGGATGACATTATATCTAAAAAAAGAAAAAAAGCCACATAAAAAACAAAATCTTATAAATTAATATAAAATCTAGTATAAATTTAGTACAATATTTGTCTTATTGAAACAAAGGAATTTTATGCTCTTAACAAAAGCTAGTGAATATGCGTTGTTGTCGTTGATAATTATTTCTCAAAAAGAGACCCCCCAAGATGTAGAATCTCTATCTAAGGAGCTAGACATATCAAAGAGTTTTTTAGCAAAGATTTTACAATCTTTTGCAAAAAATGGTATATTGAAGTCATTTAAAGGGACAAAAGGTGGTTTTTTGCTTAATATATCTCCCAATGATCTATCTGTAAAGAAGATTATAGAGTGTGCTGAAAAAAAACAAGCAAAAGTTTTTGAGTGTTCACTTCCTGAATCAAAGTGCCCTAGTGGAAAAGAGACATTTTGTAAAATTTTACCAATTTTAAACAGGCTTCAGTTAAAAATTGATAATTTTTTGGATAAAATAACTCTGAAAGATTTGATTGAACAACAAAGGTAAAAGTTATTAAAAAAAATAGTCTTTTCTCTAAAATAAGTCCAATATTGGTTCCTATTACCAAATCAAAAGACTTGACTATGGTTATTTTCATCATAGCAATTTTAGCCATCATTATAGTTCCGCTACCAAGTTATTTTTTAGATTTTTTCCTTACCATATCTTTATCCATCTCAGTATTGATTATACTCATAGCTCTATATATACCAAAACCAACGGATTTGACAACTTTTCCAACACTTATACTTATCATTACTCTATATAGACTCTCACTAAATATCGCGACAACCAGAATGATTTTAAGCAATGGACATAAGGGTCCAGGAGCTGTAAGTGAGATAATTTCTAGTTTTGGGGAGTTTGTTGTAGGTGGAAACTATGTCATAGGTGTAATTGTCTTTTCTATTTTAGTTTTGATAAATTTTATGGTTATAACAAAAGGCTCCACCAGGGTCGCAGAAGTTGCTGCTAGATTTACACTTGACGCTATGCCTGGTAAACAGATGGCGATAGATGCCGACTTAAATGCTGGACTAATTGATGAAAAAACTGCTAAAGATAGAAGAGAAGAGATTATACAAGAAGCAAATTTCTATGGTGCAATGGATGGCTCTAGTAAATTTGTAAAAGGTGATGCTATCGCTGGTATCATCATCACCATAATAAATATAATAGGTGGTTTTTTAATAGGTGCTTTTCAATATGACTTAGATATTGCAACAAGTGCCAAAACATACACTATTTTGACTATTGGTGATGGTTTGGTCTCTCAGCTTCCTGCTCTCATCAGTTCAACCGCTACGGGCATCATCATCACTAGAGCAAACAAAGGTGATGAAAACTTTGCAACTGGGGCAGTTAATCAACTTTTCGGCGACTACAAAACACTTTTTATCGTGGGGTTCATACTTGCTATGTTTGCACTGGTGCCAGGATTACCAACACTATCACTCGGTTTTGTGGGGCTTATCTTTCTATCTCTTGGATATCTCATTAAGATAACAGTGGAAGATGGATTTTCTCTTGAAGCCTTTTTTAGTCCAAAAAAACATCAACAAGAGGCGCAAAAGGTGGCAGAACAGGGTCAACAAGCACCAAAAAAATCACAAAAACAGCTTAATGAAGAGGAGAAGAAAAGCTTAGATGATATACTCAAACTCGAAATTTTAGAACTAGATTTAGGATATCAACTTATAAAGTTGGCTGATCCAGTTCAAGGTGGGGATTTGCTTGATAGAATCAAAACTATGAGACGAAAAATCGCAACAGATTTTGGATTTCTTATTCCTCAAGTCCGCATAAGAGACAATTTGCATCTACAACCAAATCAATATCAATTTTTACTAAAAGGTGCAGAGATTGGAAGCGGAGAGATATATACAGACAAGTTTCTTGCCATGGATAGTGGATTGGTTGTAGATAAAATAGATGGAATTGCCACAAAAGAACCAGCTTTTGGACTTGATGCGATGTGGATTGATAGTGATTTAAAAGAGGATGCCATCATAAAAGGCTATACCACTGTTGACCCTGCAACTGTCATCTCTACACACCTTAGTGAACTAATCAAAAAATACTCCGAAGAGCTTCTTACAAGGCAAGATGTTCAAGACCTCGTTGAAAAGACCAAAGAGAGCTTTCCCGTCGTTGTTGAAGATTGCTTAAAAGTTGCAAATATTGGACTAATACAAAAAGTGTTAAAAGCGCTTCTTCATGAAAGAATTCCTATCAAAGATATGCTTACCATCCTAGAAACTATCAGTGATATCGCCGAAATTACAAAAAATGTTGATATAATAGTAGAGCAGGTAAGATCAAAACTTGCACGAATCATCACCAAACTATACAAAGATGAAGATGGTAATATAAAACTACTCACCTTTAACGCAACCACTGAACAAAAGATACTAGATGCCCTAGTGGACAGAGATGGAGTTAGAGATTTAGTACTCAGTATCGGTCAAATAAACACTTTAGTTCAAGTTGTCAGCGATGAGTCAGCAAAAATTCTCCAAAAAGGTATAGCTCCTGTGATAATCGTGGTTGACCCACTTTTACGAAAATCCTTAAATGACATTTTTGAAAAATTCAATCTTGATGTTGTTGTGCTGAGTCATGCAGAGATAGATCCAAATGCCAAATTTGAAGTACTTGGAACAATAGAAATAGAAAATTTATAAGGAATATGAAAATGATAAAAAAAGAAAAAGTATATGAGTAGATATAAAATTTACCACCTATCTCACACTGATTTAGATGGATATGGCTGTCAAATGGTCACAAATAGATACTTTGATTCGATACAGTTCTACAACTCAAACTATGGAAAAGAGATAAATGAGAGATTTAATGAGATTTTTGGCGATATTCAAAATGATGAAAACCAAAAAAACATCATACTTATTACTGATCTAAATCTAACAATGGAGCAAGCCAAAGATTTTGACTCTAGAGTAAAAATTGCAAATGAGGATATACTCATAATTCTACTTGACCATCACAAATCAGGTCAAGAGTGTGCAAATATCTTCGAGTGGTACTATCTTGATGATAGCAGATGTGCAACAAAAATAACATACGGTTTTTTCTCAAATATCTATGGTAAAGATACAAAGCTTTCCAAATTTGTAGATGTTGTAAATGCAGTAGACATTTGGTTGGAAAACGAAGATGAATTTGAACTAGGCAAAGTCTGTTTGGGTTTGGTAAGCGGTGCAAAAGAGATAAACAGAATAATGTTTTCCAAAGAAAATTCAAACTATATGTTTGATCTTTTGACAAAAATACAGCCATTTTTCAAACAAAAAAATGCCCATATAGTTCTTGATGAAAATATACATAAAATCAAAAAAGAGATACTAAAACAAGACCAAGATGACACTCTAAACAATCTCATTTCAAAGTTCAATGTGCAGTTGCTCTCAAACAATAGAGATAAAATGAGCATAGAGTATCAAAATCACAAAGGTATCTTGACTTATAACATAGGGAATGTCTCGGTTATCGGCAATGATTTTTTAAAAGCAAATAGGGAATTTGACTTTTTTATGGATATAACATCTAGAAAAACAGTCAGCTTTAGAGCAAATGGAAAAGTTGATGTCAGCAAGATGGCAGCAAAATTGGCAAATGGTGGTGGACATCCAAATGCTAGTGGTGGTCTATTTGGAGGCTTCAAAGATGGTTTTATATATGAAAATATCAAAAATCAAGTAGTAAACTTGATAAATAAAAAGACAGGGAAAACACATGAAAAATAGTGATTTTGATCTAGAGATAGAGGAGTTAGCACTGCAGTTAACCGATATGCTAAGTGCTACATTATACTTTGCAGGTGTGCAAGAAGATAAGCTAAAAGAGGCAAGTGATGCCTATATCGATGCCATAGATATAGTATTAGGTGATGATGATGAGGCGGAGATGGGAGTCGAGGAGATTATAAAAATAGTTAAATATCTAAAGCAAAACCAGCCAGATCTATTTTTTAACTGACCTTCGCACTATAATGAGCAAAGCTCGTTATAGTGGCAGGGACTAAAGCCCCTACAACCTCCTAAAGCTACGAAAAGTAGGACTTTTCGAGAAAAAGTGCGTAAAGTCAGTTTTTAGCTAAGAAAGTTGCAAAATTTCCCCACTTAAATATAGTCTCTATATTTTTAAATTTTGCATTTAGTATCATCTGCTTGTTCTCCTCTTCGCTGTAGGGAACAAGCACATTCTCTAAAGCTTCTCTTTTTTGAGATATTTCAAACTCGCTGTAACCTTGTGATTTTTTAAAATCATAATATATATCTATCATTTGCTTGTTTAATTTTTTATCTTCAAAGATGATTTTTTCACTAAATATAAAAATTCCGCCATCCTTTAAGGCACTATAAATCCTTTCAATCAACTCAACTCTTTGTATAGGTCTTATGAACTGCAACATATAGTTTGCTATAATGATGTCACTTTTAGGAATATCAAGTTTCAAGATATCTGCATTTTCCAACTTTATATCTGCCCCATATGCTTCTACTTTTTTTCTTGCTTGGCCAAGCATCGCATCAGAATTATCGAACCCCAAAAGAGTTAGTTTTTTGTTTATTTTTGAGTTTATGCCAAGGAGTGTGTTTGCGGTTGAACAACCTAAATCCACCACCACATCTCCATCTTTTACATGTAGCTCAACAAGGCTACAAATCAAAGATAAAACTTTAGCATAAAAAGGGATAGATCTATCAAGCATATCATCAAAAACAGAAGCAACCTTTTCATCAAATTCAAACTGTTTTTCTATAGGAGTTTCAAATACTTTATCCATTTAACGCCTTTTATATGCTATTGGCTGACACTCTTGTATGTCTTTTTGTATCTGCTCTTTTAACTCTTTTAGAGAATTAAATTTTTTGTTTTCTCTTAAATACTTCAAGAAACAGACAGTGAAGTTTTTTATATTGTCTACCTCTTTATTGATTATATGAGTTTCGCAAGAAAATGCACCATCGGTACTCTCTCTTAATCCTATAAATGTTACAGATGGGAATGAGACTCCATCGATGATACTTTTTGTCTTGTAGACACCATTTTTTGGCAGTATATACTTTTCAACATTTAAATTTAAAGTAGGAACTAACTCCTTTTTTCCAAGTCCTTGACCTTTTATGACATCTCCTTGCATGCAGTAGTCTCTGCCTAGAAGCATATTTGCTTTTTGGATATCGCCTTTTTTTAAAAACTCTCTTATAGTTGATGAATGTACCGAAATACCATCGATAAAAAATTCATCTACTACATCAATTTTTCCATCAAACAGTTTTTTTAAATCATATAAATTACAAGATCTATTTGCTCCAAATTTAAAATCATATCCAACAACAATCTTCTTTAAATTTGGAAAATCTTTTTTCAGAAATGATAAAAAACCAATGCAATCATAATCTTTTATAAGTTCAAAGTCGATATAAAAACAGGGAAATTTAGTAAAATAACTTCGATTTTTACCAGGTGTTATATTTGCTCTTCCTCTATAAACAACAAGTAAGGCACCATTTTCCCCAAGCCTGTTTATAAGCTGTTGATGTCCCAAATGGACACCATCAAAATTTCCGATAGCAATAGAGTCGATTTTATCTTTTCTTAAAACAGTAGAATGTTTCAATATTTCCCTCCTTGCCTTTTAAAATTGAGTCGCTACTATATACAAAATCCCAATCCTGCTGAGCTTTTGCTTCAAATTTCTCTTTTGCTTTTTTTATAGCAAAATTATCTTTTACAACACCTTTTTTATCTCTCTTTGCTCCAATTCCAACTTCAAATTGAGGCTTAAAAAGTATCACTATATACTCTTTTGCAAATCTATCTATATCTTTTAAAATCTGCTCTATCCCTATAAATGACACATCACATGTAACTATATCAAATTTTTGGTTATATGAAAAATCTCTTATATCTGTTTGCTCAAAAATCTCTAAATTTTCAGATGATTTTAGACTAGCATGAAGTTGTTCACTCCCTACATCTACAGCCACAACCTCTTTTGCACCCTCTTCTAAAAGAACTTGCACAAATCCACCTGTACTACTTCCGATATCGAGACAACTTTTGTCTTTTATTAAGAATTTATCTTGAGACTTGATGAAAGATTTGAGTTTGTATCCTGCTCTGCTGACATACTGTTTTGGATTTAAAATTTCTATTTTGTTTGACTCATCTACCTCAAAACTTGGCTTAGAAACAACTTTTCCACCAACCAAAACTTGTAAGCTTTTTATCAACTCTTGTGCTTTGTTTCTACTTTGTGTAAGCCCACTTTTGTATATAAAATTATCCAATCTCATGCCACATCTCATCTTCACTTAAAATTTTTATACCCAATACCAGAGCCTTTTCATATTTACTGCCTGCATCTTTTCCATATATAACAAAATCACTCTTTTTTGATACGCTATTTGTTACTTTTGCGCCATATCTCTCTAAAGTACTCTTTATCTCATCTCTTGGTCTTGACATGCTCCCTGTTATAACAACTGTTTTACCTGTAAAGATGGACTCTATTTTTTCTATTTTTTCGGGTAGCTTTATATCTAATGTCTCAGTGAGGTTTAAAACTCTTTGCCTGTTTACCAAGAGAAACTCTTCTAGACTTTTTGCCATCTCTTCACCAAAGCCTTCTATTTTTACAATCTCTGCAATATCTGCTTCAATCCATCGGTCTGCAAAAACTTCAGCTATCTTTTTTGCTGCTACCTCTCCTATGTGTTCAATCCCTAAAGCGTTTATAAATCTGTGCAACTCTATTGTTTTTGAATTTTTGATAGAGTCCAAAAGATTTTGTGCCTTTTTTATCTTAAAGCCATCAAGTCCAAGCAAATCTTCTAGCGTCAAACTGTATAAATCTTCAACACTTTTTAGTAAACCTTTTTGAAACAAAAGCTCGACGATTTTATTTCCTAAGCCATCGATATTTAAGCATTTTTTAGAGGCAAAATGTATGATAGAGTTAACCACTCTTGCTTCACATGTGAGATTTTGACACTTTATCAAGATACCCTCATCCAAAAGTTCACTATGGCATATCGGACATTTTGTCGGTCTTTCTATCTTATATTCGCTTCCATCTCTTCTATCTGTCAAAACTTTGGTGACTTTTGGTATAACATCTCCACTTCTTATGATGATAACTGAGTCATTTATCTCTATATCTTTTCTTTTGATTTCATCAAAGTTGTGCAAAGTTGCTCTCTCTACCACTACGCCTTCTATATTTACTGGCTCCAAAATCGCTACTGGAGTTAAAACGCCAGTTCTTCCTACTTGGATTATGATATCTTTTATCTTTGTTATCTTCTCAATTGCTGGAAACTTAAAAGCCACCATCCACCTTGGATATTTAACTGTGTATCCTAGCTCCTCTTCTAGTGAAATCTCATCAATTTTAACAACCATTCCATCCATCATCATAGCAATCTCATCGCGAGATTTTAGAAGCTCATCATATAGAGAAAATAGATCATCAATACTCTTGCTAATCATCACTTTGGGTGGTTTTAAAAAACCCTGTTTATAGATAAAATCCATCTTTTGACTCAGCATTTCATTTTTTAGACTATTTTGACCTATTCCCCAAGGGTAAAACATCAACTTTCTGCTAGCTGTAATCTTTGTGTCTAATTGCCTCAAACTACCTGCTGCTGCATTTCTTGGATTTGCAAAGGGTGGCTCACCATTTTCTAATCTCAAAAGATTGATATGCAAAAAATCATCTTTAGTGATGACAACTTCACCTCTTATTTCGATCAACTCTTCATAATCAATCTTCAAAGGTACACTATCAATCGTCTTTGCGTTTTCAGTAACATCTTCCCCAATGCTACCGTCCCCTCGACTGATAGCTTGTTTCAACTCGCCATTTTTATATATCAAGTTTAGGCTTGCGCCGTCAAATTTTGGTTCACAATAGAAGGTAAAATTATCACTTGTTTTTTTAACTCTTTTGATCCAGCTTTCCAACTCATCTGCATCAAAAACATCCTCCATGCTCCACATCCTGCTAAGATGCTTAGCTTTGGAAAAACTATCCAAGACAACTCCTCCAACTCTTTTTGTTGGGGAGTTAGGGTCTGCCAATCTTGGATTTTCCTCTTCAAACTTTAAAACTTTATGATAGAGCTTATCGTACTCTTCGTCACTAGCTATCGGATCATCATATGTGTAGTATGCACTTGCCCACCTGTTTAGTAACTCTACATCTCTTTTGTATTCAACTTTATTCATTTTAACCAACTATCATATATCAATTTAAGTATCGTGACACCCACTACAAAAAGAAAAAAACCTCTTATAAATGAGACCTCTTTTTTGACAACCAGCGATGAGCCCACAAATGCACCTATGATTTGCCCACATCCCATGATGACACCTATAAAAAACAGAACATTTCCACTAAATAAAAATACCCCCAAGGATACTATATTGCTAGTAAAATTCATCACTTTTGTAGTCGCAGTTGCTTTTTTGAGATTCATGCCCATTAAAGTCACCGAAGCAATTGTCCAAAATGTTCCTGTTCCAGGTCCAAAAAAACCATCATAAAAACCAATCAAAATGCCAAAAATAAGAAAAAAAAGTGGCATGCCCAATCTTGAACTCTTTTCGATAGTTCCAAAACTAGGATTAAACAGTGTATATAGAAAAATCAAAACCAGCATAAAAGGTATGATTTTATTTAAGATATTTGCATCCAACAATAAAATAGTCTTTGTGCCAATCATAGCGCCTATAAAGGTAAAAATCACGCCTATATAGACCTCTTTAAAACTAACTAAACCCTTTTTTACAAAATTAGCAGATGCAGTGAAACTTCCAAAAGAGCTTTGGAGTTTATTTGTAGCAAGCGCTATATGAGGTGGCATACCAGATGCCATAAGTACTGGCACTGTGATAATCCCACCACCTCCTGCGATGGAATCTACAAATCCAGCCAAAAAACCAGCAAGAACAAATATAACATAATAGTAAAATTCAAATTCCATTAAATTGCCCCAAGAACCGCATCTTGAACACTAAGTGCTTGAAAATGCTCTTTTACATCATGAACACGGACTATACTAGCTCCTCTTCTAACAGCTTCTAAGTGTATAGCCAAAGTTCCAGGGAGTCTCTCTTCTGTCTTGCTTGGCGTTATTAAATCTATCATGGACTTTCTGCTAGCACCTACTAAAAGTGGAAAATTAAATCTCAAAAAATGTTCAAGATGAAGCAAGAGAGCAAGATTGTGCTCTAGCCTCTTTCCAAAGCCGATACCAACATCTAGTATGATATTTTGCACTCCAAAACTCTTGGCTTTTTCCACTCTTTCTTGAAAAAATTTATCAATATCTAGCACAACATTGTCATACTTTGGATCTTTTTGCATCTGCTGCGTGGAGCCAAGCTTGTGCATAAGGACTACGGTCGCATCAAACTGCGAAGCAAGTTTTGCCACTTCATCACTCTTTAGAGCTGTTATATCATTTATGATTTTAAAACCACTATCTAGTGCATACTTTAAACACAATGCACTATAGCTATCTAAAGAAAATTCTACCTCTTCAAAAAGCCTATTTTTATAGACAATATCTATAATGTTTTTGACTCTGCTAAACTCCTCTTCTTCACTTACCGGTATGCTTCCTGGTCTACTTGAAACTCCGCCGATGTCTATGATATCAGCACCATCTTCTATCATTTTTTTGATTCTGTTTAGTGCATCAAAATCTGCAAATCTACTCTCTTTGAAAAAGCTATCATCATTTGCATTCAAAACACCCATTATCTTCGTTTTTACTCTATTTGTATTTAAAAAATCTGGCAATGAATTTGCCAGCTCTTTTAGTCCAAAAGGCTGGATACTCTCTTTTTTACTAAGTCTTAAAATCTGCTCACTTGTCGCAATCAAGACGGCATCGCAGTACTTTTGCTCGCATGTAACACAACTCTTTGGCACTGCCAAATCTGCGCCGATGGAGAGAGCATCTTGCTTTAGGATATTTGCTGCAGGAGTTCGCAAATCTTTTATATATAAAAAGTGTATTTTTGATTTTTTGCTTAGTATCTTTATGCCCTCTTTTGTGGTGCCAATCTTCGTCAAAAGCATATCTAAGGATGTATCGTTTGAAATCTTATATATTTGCATATCAACCTTTTTTTGTATATATGGATAATAGTAGCGAAATCAAAATATTATTTGGTCTCGAATTTAACTCACACAGTTGTAGTAGTTTTTCAAAATATTCCATCTCTTTTGTGCTAAATGATATATGACACTCAGTAATAGCAGAAGTAACTATACGCTGCACTAGCGCCTTTAGTTCATTCTTACTAATCCTTGAATTTTCCTGTACGAAATCATAAATCATGTTTAGTTCTAAATTTTTGATGTCTAAGCTTAACTCTACTTTATCCTCTTTCAACTCTAAATTTCGGCTAGGCATCCTTGAGCGGATTGTGGGTAAAAAAACATTTTTAGTTTCACATACTAAAATAAAAACGATATTTTTTGGTGGCTCTTCTAGTATCTTTAAAAGTGAATTTTGAGCATATATATTGTAGTTTTTAGCACCTAAAACTAAGATTTTACTATCACTTTCAGCTATGTAAGCCTCTTTTACAACACTTTTGGCATCTTCGAGTAAAAAGTCATCTTTGAGAAAAAATTTACAGTTTTTCTCGGCTAGTTCATCCCTAAGATGTTCATATGCACTTTGTAAATTTTTGCAAATATATATACAACTTTGTGTCTCACCACTACTCTGTCTCAAAATCAACCTCTGCAAAAAGTAAAGCATTTATACTTTTATCCAAAAGTTTATATAGTTGAATCAATTTTAAATCCAAATTTTCATCACTTGAAGAGAGAAGAAAGCTATTTTGCAACTGTTCGTCCATGACCCAGATAAAACTGTCATCTTTCCTTTTTGCAATTTGCATCTTTATGTTGTTATTTTTACCAACAAAAAAGTAGGTATATCCTTGTGGAAATGTTTGATATAGAAGATTTTCTAAAAGCTCTATATCATCTTTTGTTTTTATGCTATTTAGTGCTGGATATATAGATTTTAGAGAGATAAATGGCAAAAGTGGTCTGTTTTTACTTAGCTTGTTTATATCTTTTAGCATGTATTCGCAAAACCACTCTCTATCGTCATCAGTGACCACAAGTATAGTATGACCTTCAAGCAGATTTTTCAACATAGACATATTTAGAGGAACCCATTCAAATCTCTTCTCCTCCATCCAACTCATCATTGAGCCATCTTTTCTTATGTTATCAAGCGTCCACTTTAAAAATTTTTGCATTAAAAGCAGTCCTATCTGTCTAATTTATATGCATCATGAAGTGCACGAACGGCAAGCTCACCATATTTTTCATTGATAATCATGGAGACTTTGATTTCGCTTGTGCTTATCATCTCTATATTGATACTCTCATCAGCAAGTGTGTCAAATGCTGTACAGGCAACACCACTGTGTGACTTCATACCGACACCCACAACAGAAACTTTTACGATATTTTTATCAAACTCTACGCTTTGTGAAGCACCTATGGCTTCCATAGCGTCTCTTGTCATGTCAAGCTCATCTTGGTGGATAGTAAATCCTAAATTTGTAGAGCCATCCACACCAACATTTTGTATAATCATATCAACATTAATACCCTCGGATGCTAGTTTTCTAAAAATCTCAGCAGCGATTCCTGGTTTGTCGCTGACTCCTCTTAGGGTAACTCTAGCTTGGTCTTTATCTATAACAATTCCACTCACCAATGGTTTTTCCATGATATCCTCTTCTTTTAAAATATATGTGCCTTCATTATCATTGAAGCTACTTCTTGTGACCAAATTCACACTCAATTTTTTAGCAAGTTCAACTGATCTTGTCTGTAAGACTTTTGCCCCCAAACTCGCAAGCTCTAGCATCTCATCGTAGCTAATTCTATCTAGTTTTTTTGCCTTTGGTTCAATTCTAGGATCAGTCGTATAGATACCATCAACATCAGTATAAATTTCACAAATATCTGCATTCAGTGCTCCTGCAATCGCCACGGCACTTAAGTCGCTTCCACCTCGACCAAGAGTGGAGACTTCACCAACTTCGGTGATACCTTGAAATCCAGCAACAACTACAATCTTGCCATCTCCCAACTCACGCTCCATAGATTTGATATTTATATGCTCTATCCTTGCTTGCGTATGTTTTTTATTTGTGACTATTCCAGCTTGTCTGCCACTAAGGGCTGTTGACTCATAACCCATCTCTGTAAGAGCGATAGCTAAAAGTGCACTTGTAACTCTCTCGCCTGAACTAAGCAGTAGATCCATCTCTCTTTTTTTTGGATTCTGACTAAACTCTCCTGCTAACTTTAGCAACTTATTTGTCTCTCCACTCATAGCAGAAACCACAACTACTATGTCATCTCCTGACTCTTTTCTCTTTGCAACTCTTTTTGCAACCTCTTTTATTCTTTCGACACTACCAACACTAGTACCGCCATACTTCTGCACAACAAGCATTTTACAAATAGCCCTCTTTCTTAAAATAATTAATAACTTTCTGATAAGCTGGTCGTTTAAAATATGTAACTAGCTCAAATATATCTTTTCGTTTCACGAACTTATAAGCATCAAACTCTGGATGCTTAGTATCTAAATTTATCTTTGTATCATCTTTTAATTTAACCAAAAAATAGCTCTGCCTCTGCCCATCAAACGGATACATTTTTTTGGCTATTGTTTTTGGAAAATCATAACTAATCTCTTCAGGATATTTTGACAATATCTCTATCTCATTGGTGCCTATTTCCTCTTTTAACTCTCTAAAAAGTGCTGTTTTTGCACTCTCTCCCTCGTCGATGCCACCCTGTGGAAATTGCCAAACATTGTCCATGTCATCTCTTCTTGCGATAAAAAACTCACAAACCAAAGGGTATCTGCTTGATAGTATCACTGCTGCCACATTTGGTCTGTATTTTTTTATTTCTGACATGTTTACTTTCCGCTGTGTTATTTTAGATAAAATAATACCAAAAAAGTGATTACTAAGGACTTAAATGCTCATATACCTGCATATACCATTTTGTGACAGCTTGTGCCACTACTGTGCTTTTAACTCTTATGTAGATAAATTTGATTTGAAACCCTCCTACATGCACTCCTGCATCAAGCAGTTAAAGTCTGAATTATCTCTATTTAAACCAGATAAAAACTCTATAAAATCACTCTTTATAGGCGGAGGAACTCCCTCTAGCATAAAAACTGAACTCTACATACCTTTTTTTGATCTTATTAAGCCATATCTGAAAGATGATGCCGAAATAACCACAGAGGCAAATCCAAACTCTGCAACACCTTTGTGGCTAGAGGGTATGAAAAAAATGGGAGTAAATAGAATCAGCTTTGGAGTGCAAAGTTTTGATGAAAAAAAACTAAAATTCTTAGGAAGAAATCACAATAAAACACAAGCAATTAAAGCTATAACAAAAGCAAGCGAAGTTGGATTTGAAAATATCTCACTTGATTTGATATACGGCACTAGCATGGACACAAAGGAGTTGCTAATAGAAGATTTGAAGATTGCAAAGAGTTTGCCGATAAATCATATCAGTGCATATTCACTCACGATAGAAGAAAATACACCGTTTCACAAAACCCCAAAAGTCGCAGTTGACTCGATAGAACTTGCCACATTTTTTACAAATTTGATAGAAAAAAGCGGTTTCCCTCAATATGAGATATCAAACTTTGGAGTCTATAATAGCATACACAATCTTGGGTATTGGGAATATGATGACTATATAGGAGTTGGTGCAGGAGCTGTTGGTTTTTTTAAAGACAGAAGATTTTATCCGCCTAAAAAGATAGAGGGGTATATAAAAAATCCAACACTAAAAGAGACAGAATTTCTAAAAACTAGGGAGATGCATATAGAGAAAATCTTCCTTGGACTCAGAAGTAAAATCGGTGTAAAACTTAGCGAGTTCAACAAAAAAGAGCTAGAAAATATAGAGACATTAACAAAAAGTGGTAAAATAGAAATCAAACACAATAAAATCCACAATACAAACTATCTCTTAAGCGACGAAATAGCTCTTTTTATCACTAACTAGTTTGCAGTTACTCTAATATTTATTTTTCCTTATCAGAACTGCAATGCAATCTCTATATTGCAACAAGTCTAATGATAGTCTTCGATATATCTTTATTTGGGGCACCAGCAACCCTATAATCGTCAAAACCCAAATTTTTTGCTATCTCTCTATACTCAATGTCAAGTTCAAATTTTGTTTCTGAATTATCAATCAAAAAGGCTATAGGATAGATTATCACTTTTGGCTTTTTGAGTTTTTTAAGTTTTTCATCAAGATATGGTTTTATCCACTCAATCGGACCAAGTCTTGATTGGTATGCAAGATGAGTTTTGTAAAAAAAGATATTTTGCGCTATAAGCTCCTGCCTTGCTCGAAAGACATTTTGTTTGATTTGATACATGTAGGGGTCACCATTGTCTATGATTTTTTGCGGCAAACCATGAGCTGAAAATACAAGTTCAAACTCACTTGCATCATCCTTTCCTAAAGCCTCTTTTATCTTTTGTACGACAGTTTTGTTATAAATTTTATCATCATAATATTTCTCAATAACTCTAAATTTATCTCTTGAAATTCCTAATTTTTTGGCATTTTCAAATAAATCATCAAGAGAAGATTTGGTTGTAGTACTTGAAAAATGAGGATACAAAGGCACTACATAAAATCTATCAAAATCCTTGATTTCACCCAAAACTTCTCGAGCATTTGGTGGAGTATATCGCATTATGTATCGAACATCTATCTTTAACTCCTTTTTTAGCACCTCTACCAACTCTTTTGTAAACCCAACTATCGGAGATTTACCACCTATTGCTTCATAATTTTTTGTAGCCTCTTTTAGCCTACTCTTTACTATGTAATAAGCTATCATTTTTCTTATAAATTTTGGTGCACCGATTATCGCTTTATCATTAAACATATTGTTTAAAAAGAGTTTTACCTCTGATAGATTGTTTGGTCCGCCCATATTTAGTAAAAGCAGAGAAGTCTTCATATCCATTTTATCCCTATAAAGTTTTCCAACATTATACTATATTTATCTTTCTTTGATTAAAAATAGGATATAATCCTCTTCTTTAACTGACCTTTACGCACTACAATAGGCAAAGTTCAGTTATTTAAACTTACTTAAGGTGTAAATATGTTTGGTATGGGTTTTAGTGAGTTACTTTTGATAGGGGTTATAGCCATTCTTTTTTTGGGTCCTGATAAACTGCCTGAAGCTATGGTGCAAATAGCAAAATTTTTTAAAAGCTTTAAAAGTAGTATAAATGAAGCAAAATCTTCGATTGAGCAAGAGATAAAAATGAGTGAATTAAAAGAGGAGGCGCTAGAGTACAAAAAACAGCTTACATCCACTGCTAATAGCGTCAAGAAACAGCTCTCAGTCGATGAATTAGAAGAGATAAAGAGTAGTACAAAAGATATTAGCGAATCCATAAAAGATTTAAAAAATGATGCATTAGAGACAAAAAAAATCATACAAAACCCTATGAATAAAGATAGTATAATCACAAATGATAAGGAAGATATTTAATGTTTGATGAATTAAGACCACATTTGGCTGAACTTAGAAAAAGACTTGGCATCTCTCTAGCTGCGATATTTATCCTATTTTTTGTCTGCTTCTCCTTTTGGGAGCCATTGTTGGCATGGATGATTGCTCCACTTAATGGTGTTTTGCCTGATGGCTCACATGTGATTTTTACCAAAGTTCAAGAGCCTTTTTTTACAGCCATCAAAGTATCTTTTTTTGCTGCATTAATGCTTTCATTGCCTATAATAT
>JALUXQ010000193.1 GCA_027013265.1 Campylobacteraceae bacterium
TGTAGATAATACTCCCGTGAATGGTAAAAGCTGTCCAAATGTTTGCAATAGTAGTGAGTCATCCACATCTCAAGAAGGAGATGAGGGATATAACTTTGATGCATGGGATACTTTTAGAGATATAAATGATAGAAATATTTCTACTAAAATAGTTAATCAAAACTTTAACCTTACCATCGCCTCATTAGATAAAAATGGTACAAAATATCAAGATTTTAATGGTACAGTTTGTGTTACACTAGGCACTGCAACATCGAAATTATTGTTTAATAACCAAAATAAAATGAACACGACTATTAAAATCTCAAAAGCCATTAAAGATGCAAAAGTTCATCTGTCTTGGAAGAAAAATATTGATGAAAATTGTCCTTTGAGTAGTGAGGACAACTCTACAAATTCAACGGATAACTTTGCAATTCGTCCTAAAGAGTTTAAGATCACCCAAATAGATACAAACATATATGCAGGAGATAATTTTCGATTAAAATTTGAAGCACTTGATGGCTCTTCTTCTGATACAACAGGCTATAATGAAAGCAAAGATAGTTCATTTAAGATAGATGCAAATATAACAAAATCAGGTTGCTATAACGGCGTGCTCAATGTTGTTAATTTTAGTTTTGCAAATGGCCTAAAGAGCATAGCAGATGCGAACTATAGTGATGTCGGTGATGTGAATGTCACTATAAGAGAGAAGCTAGGAAACGAGTTTGCCGCTGTAGATGCTGATGATACAAATGAAACCGATAGGCTAATTGCACCATTTAGTAAAATCATCACAGTTAAGCCTTATGAATTAAATGTGACAAATGTCAAATTTGACACCAGTACAGGAAATAATTGGATATATATGTCAGATGTAAATAGCTTGAGTCAGGGTGTAAAAAGTACTGTGCAAGCAAATGACAAGCTGCATAATATAGTTAAAAATTTTACGAAGTTATGCTATGCCAAAGATATCAATGTTTCAAATACTTTTTATGTCAATAACTCAAACAATCAAGTAAAATTAACATATAATGTTATCTCTGGATCCATGATAAATACTAGTAAAAATATAGCAGATATAAACAAAACCTTAACACTGCCTAAAAGTATATTTACCTCCTCAAAGGCAGATGTAAATTATAGATTTAATATAGACAAAGATTATAAGAAACCGTATAATCCTATAGTTATTGGACTAAGAGGTGTAAATATAATTAGTATGGGATTGGCAAAAATCAACAATAACGCTTCAAGTAATATCAACACAACTTTTTACTACGGACGAGTAAAAACAAAAGATATAGATACAAATAAAAAGAGTGTCAAACACAGCCTTAATATCGAGGTTTATTCAACTTCAAACTTGCTAAATTTTCATGAAAATAGCCTAAATTGGTACCGTATGAAAGATGATAGTGTAACAAAAATTGTAGATTTTCTACCTAAAAAAGATTTTACTATGAGTATAGCCAAGAGCGGGTTTAATGATATAAATTCTACTCAAAGTATTGCAAATGGGCTAGTTAGCTTTACCATAACAAACAGTTGGATTAAAGCTGATAATTCTTATATTCACATAAAAATCCCGAAATATCTATGGTATAGTAGATACAACCCTTATGATGACAGTGCTAGCAGTAATTGCGGAAGACATCCTTGCTTTAAATATAATTACTTACTAGGAAATAACCAAAAAAGCATAAAGAGTGGTAATTTTAGCGGAACTAGTACCGGTGGTAACTATGATGCTTCAAAAATTAGTAAAAAAGGGGTAAAAACTTATAGATGAGAAGAGGTTTATCTTTGATAGAGCTTATCTTCACTATTGTTATCATTGCTATAGTTTTTACTGTTATTCCGAAAGTCATCCTCTCTTTAAATAAGAGTGATAAATTTTCTATTCGTCAAGATGCACTTTTTAATGGTTTCTCTTTGGTGCAGATGATATCAAAACTACCATGGGATGAGAATAATACGGCAAATATTGATATTTTACATACAAATAGCAACTACTTTGATTGTAATCAAACAACTACCAGACGGATTGGTAGTTTTGTAGGCTCAAGAAGTTGCGAAAACAATCTAAGTGCCAGTGCAATATCGAGTGATGGCGTAGCAGATTATAATTTATTTAATGATGTGGATGACTTTAACGGGGCAGATATAAATGCATCATATTATGGTTTGCGTGTGGGAGTAAAATATATCCCAGATAGCGTTGTGTATAGTGGACAGAAGGCTATCTTTGATCTAAATGATACAAATCAGTCAAATAGTACAAACATAAAAATGGTTGATGTAAATATAAGCTATCAAGGTAAACGGGGTAAGATAAAGCAAATTTCAGGTTTTAACTATATCTCAACAAATGTAGGTCAAATCATCCTAGGCAAAAGGGTGTGGAGATGAGAACTAGAGCTTTTACACTTGTTGAAATCATCATAACTATCGTTATTTTAGGTATTTTATCAGCTGGTACTCTTGTTTCGATAAAGCATCTCTATCTTAAAGTTGCAAAATCAAAAACCATAAGTGATCTATCGAGTGATTCTCAGGTACTAACCGATCAGATTGCAGCACTACTATATGATAGAGTTCCAAGTTCAGTTATAGGATATAACAAAAATGGAGCGTTTAGTAGTTTCTATAATCTTAACTCAACTTATAGTATGATGGAATGGATTGGAGTTGCCAGCGAAGCACAAAAAGCTGGGTACTATAGCGGTTTTGTGGATTTGACTAGATCAAACAGGGCAACAAATACAATTTATTCACCAGATATAAATACAACATCTATAAATAGTATAATGCAAAATAAATTCGATGCAAACTCAAGTGATTTAGCTCTTGTATTTGCAGGAAGTTTTGATGATGGTTCGATTGCATTCTCAAGCGATTTTAATAACTCTTTTGGTTGGCATGGAAATTCATACAATTTGATAAATACCATAGCATCAATTAATGATAATAATATCACTTTTACATCCACTCCAAAAGAGATTTATGAAAAATATTATCTAATCGACAGTGCTTATGCTATAGCTAGAGGAGCAGATATAAATCTAAATGCCAATTGTGTAAAAGATTTAAACAAAAGTGATGCTGATACGCTCTTTTTATTTTATAACTATAGACCTTGGCAAGGAAAAACTTTTTGTGCTGACCCAAATGGAGCAAATCAAGACGGAAATGTTACTATTTTATCATTCAATGTAAAGGGTTTTGAGTCTGGTCTGGAAAATGACAGTATTCGTTTTAGTGTAACTTTGCAAAAACATATAAAAGGGAGCGACAACAATATCACCATCTCAAAACAGAAGGTGGTATTTTGAAACGCCCAGGTTTTGGTCTTTTACAAGCTATCTTAATTATTGTTCTGATTAGTGGTATTTTGCTTATAGCCTTGAAATACGCCAAAGTAAGTGTAAAGCAGACAAAAGATATATACCTAAAAGAGTCAGTTGAACTTTTTATGAATAGTGCAGTAGAACTGAGTCTCTTAGCCATAAGTGGATATCGGAGAAACAACATAGATGGATGTTTGTCACAAGTCCACATCACATCTCCTAATAAAAGATTTATAGCTGATGTAAATATCACAGATTATTATCTTTTAAAAAGTTCAAATGATAGTATTATGTGTAAAAAAGGCTTTGGATATAGAGTTCATGATATTGATACAGAAGAGTCACAAGGGATGGTTATGCTTGAAGTGACAGCAGAGACAAACAGCACACATCCTAAAAACCATAAAACGCAAATAATCCTAAAAAGAAGGACTCTGCAAAGACCATGAAAAAATCAATTTTTAATGTTAAATTTTTAATGTTTAATTCAAAATTCAAAATTCAAAATTCAAAATTACCACGCAGTGGCTTTACAATAGTCGAGCTTATATTTGTCATAGTTCTTGTGGGTATAATGGCTTATGTCGGAGGAAATTTTTTGCCTGATAATAGACTCTTAAGTGATACCAATTTCCTCACCATGAAAATTAAACAAGCACAAAAAAACGCTCTTTTGTATGATGCTGTTGGATTTTTGAAACCTTGGAGTGTGGAAAATAACTCAACATGTATAGATTTGAATACAACTAAACTAGAAACTAAAGAGACAAAAGCACAAAAACCGCATAAGTTTAGCTCGACTATAAGTGTAGATGGCAATAGTACACTATGCTTTGATATTTTTGGCAGACCATATCAAGGGGGACACCTTTTACTTAAGAATTTAGATGCAAATATAACCAAAGGTACCACAACTAGAAGCCTTAGCTTGCTTCCTGTGTCGGGTTA
>JALUXQ010000194.1 GCA_027013265.1 Campylobacteraceae bacterium
AATAAAAAACTAAATTTTTAAAGGTTCGTCATATATGGCTGAAAATCAACTGATTCAATATATACATCCTGCTGAACTGTCTATGTTGTCATACGATGGCAGTCATTTCGAGAATCTTAATACAAAAAAAAATCTATACACAGTATCGCGAGTTTTATATGATGATATCGTGGTATACAGTTTTAAAATCCCTAAAGCAAATATAAATGATGATTTAAACTCTTTGGTTGAAATCAAAATGTATGAAGAAGCAGGACTAGAAGTCAATAAGCTTTATAAGATAACATACACCGTAAAAGAGCTTGATTTTGATGAAATGTCTCTGATAGAAGCTTTTGCTATAGAGACGGACACTATAAAAGAAGTTTTTCAAAAAGCTATCAAAAAAGTCAAATATATAGATTTTTTAGCTCTGCCGTTTTTTGCCTATAAAACTTTTTATACAAATAAAATCTTAACTCCCAAAAATGATGTTTTTGTCTATGTAGGTGACGATGAGGCATTTCTTAGCTTCTATAAAGATGGCTCATATATATCGACAAAATCTATACTTAGCCTAAATGAGATAGTTAAAAAATTAAATGCACAAGATATTGAGATTGACTTAGAGAAACTAAAAGAGATACTCCTTGACAAAGGTCTCAAGCAGGAGTTGTATGAAAAAACTGATAGTGAATTTTTTATATCGCTTGAATCAATTTTTTCAGATATTTTAACCAAGATAAACAATGTTGCTATGCACAATAGAAGTGTATTTGATTTTGATAATATTGACAGGATATTTTTTAGTACGAGAGATGGTAGAGTCAAAGGTCTCAAAGAGTTTGCGATAAATTTTGGTTTTAAAGATGCTGAAATTTTGGATTTCAATCTCTTTAGAGAGAAGCATACAGATGATTTTCTGGGGCATATAGTCGCTTCTTATGGATTTGACAAATATACACAAAAATCAAATGTGCAAAATATCACTATTTTTAAAAAACCACCATCCTTTCTAACGACACATACTGGTAAACTAGCTATTTGGATTGTTGGATTTTCAGCCATTTTATCAGCTGTGTTTATATATTTTTATATTTTTGCTCAAAATTTACAAAATCAAAAAGATATATTAGAGGAAAAATACCAAGTTATACAAAAAAGGGCAAAGTTATACAAAAAAGAGATAAGAGCAGAAATAAATCAGATAATAGCAGTACAGAAAGAGATAAAAAAACAAGATTTAGTTTACGAAAATATAAAAGCAAGTGTCTCGAAACTGGAGAATATGAGGGGAAAAGATAATAGATATATCAGTTTTTTAGCCAGTATAAATTCACTCTTACGAAAGTATAGACTCAAAGCAAGAAGCATAGAGCAAAAAGGACGCACGAAGATGACCATAGAGGTGGTCTCAAGCTATAACAACAGAGATAAAATAGCAAAATTCTTAAAAGCACTCGTAAAATATGGTTTCACAAATGTAAAAACAGATGAAATCAAACTGGATAAGAAACAATACATAAGTAAAATTGAGATCGAGCATGAATAAAATAGAAAAGTACCTAACAAGCGTAGATAAGAGACAAAAATATCTCATATATTTATTGATTTTTGGTTCAATCTTTTATATCTTTTTTCAGATGATGATGCCTTTAAAGCAAAATATTGATACTCTTCAAAGCCAAATCAAGGAATTACAGGTAAAATTATCCAATAATTCTCTTGGCAAGCTAAAGAGACAAAAAAATCTAAAGAAAAAAGAGCTCTTTTTGCTAGAGACAGAAAAGGAGAAACAAAAAGAGGATATAAATCATCTCATAGCTAAACTCTATCAGCTGAAGTATGCATTTTATGATAAAAAAGAGTGGGCAAAGAGTATTGATGACATACTAAGGTACTCTTTAGTTAGAAATTTAAAGATAGAGTATCTTAAGAGTTTTGATGCAAAAGATATGGTAAGTAGTGGCTTGCTTAAACAAAAGGGAACTCTTGAGATAAGCGGTAGCGGAAACTATACCGATATCGTATCATTTGTTTCATACATAGACAATCTAAATGCACTTTTACAGTTTGAAAATATGCAGATAAAGCTAGCTGATCATGGGTTGAAGTTTAAACTCATAATTGATATGTATGGGATAGGGCTATGAAGTATTTATTGATTTTATTGTTTGTGATTTCAGCTGTTTTTGGGGATACTTTGTCCGAAAGATTAGACAAACTCATACAAAATAAACAGATAAAAACAGTTACAAACCTAAAATATAATCCATTTTTTACTAAAAAAGAAGAGAAGAAGCTAGAGAAAAAAGATATAACAACTAAAAAAAATATAAAAAAGCAAAAATTAAAATTGATAACAATTTTTAATGACAAAGCCTTTATAAATGATAGATGGCTAAGTAAAAATGATAAAATATATGGATATATAGTTAAAAAAATTTTAAATGATAGTGTGATTCTCAGGGGTAAAAATAGAAACTTGACCTTGAAATTTGAAAAAACAAAAGAGATTTTAAAAGTGAGGAAACAGTAAACATGAAGATTATATTTATAATATTTACATTGGTATTTTTAGCTACATCAGCTTTTTCAAATTGTGAAAATAAGTTTTTCTCATTTAGTGTAAAAAACAACTCAAACAAGAGCATCAATACTCTTGATATACTAGAAAATATCACTGATACATGCCAGATGACTATGATATTTGAAGATAACTTAGTACAAGGAAAATTACAAAAAAGACTAAATTATATAAATGTTAAAAATTTTTCACTAAAAGAGCTTTTAGATATGTTACTGAGCGATAGAAATCTTTTCTACACGCTAGATAAAAATCAAAAGGTTTTAAAGATTTCGTATCTTAAGAGCAAAACATACTTCATAGACTATGTTAGTTTTACAAAAAGAACAAGCACTACAAACAAGACCATAAAAACAGGTTCAAGTGGAGCTGGTGGCACAGAAGACTCTTCTACAACTATGGACTTTACATCAGATTTTCAATTTTGGAACAAAATAGAGGCAGAAATCAATAGTATATTGGCAAGAAATAAAGATGGGGATAAAACACAATCCAAAGCTCTTATAAATCAAGATGCAGGGATGCTAACTGTTACAGGGAACAAAAAACAACTAGATAGTGTTGAATTGTATCTTAAAGAGATGATGAAAAGACTACATAAAGAGATACTTATAGAGGCAAAGCTGATAGAAGTTACATATAGTCACAATAAAACAAACGGTGTAGATTGGAGCAAGTTCCAGTTAAGCATCAATGCTTCTAGTGATGCAACAAGACAAAGAACAGGTGGGGTTTTGACAACAGGTT
>JALUXQ010000195.1 GCA_027013265.1 Campylobacteraceae bacterium
CGAAGCTTTTGCTGTTTTAGCAAAATAAAGTGCTTTCAAATGTCCACTTACTTTACCTTCTTTAAATGCACCAGCAAGTGAATCTGCTGCGAATGCACTAGCAGAAAGACCTACAACTGTTATAGCCGCCAAGCTAAGTTTAGCTAATTTCATATTTTCTCCTTGAAAAATTTTTTTACGAGGGTATTGTAGCACAAAGTTTTAAGAAATACAATAAAAAATGGAGAATTTTAGGAGAAATTTAGCATATTGTTACAAAAAAGAGTAAATGAACGGTAAATTTAGCTCTTGATTTATGATAGATTTACAATATTTAGAGATGCAAGATAAAATCATATAAATTTTTATCTTGCAGTTTTCAACTAGCCTATATTTGTATAGACCGCTTGGACATCATCGTCATCTTCAACTTTTTCTACCACTCTTTGTATGTCTGCTAGCTGCTCATCAGTGAAGCTCACAGGTGTATTTGCTATGCGCTCAAGTGTGGCTTTTTTGAGTTCAATTCCCATTTTTTCTAGTGCATGTGAGAGATTTCCAAAATCTTTATAATCTCCATGAATTAGCACCAATCCACCCTCTTCTTCTATCTCTTCAAGTCCCGCATCTATGAGTTCTAGCTCTATCTCATCCAAATCCATCTCTTCTGTTTTGTCAAATTCAAAAACAGCTTTTCTCGAAAACATAAAATCCAAAGAGCCATTATTTAACATCTCTGCACCACTTTTTTTGAAATTGAACTTTACTTTTGCGACTGTTCTTGTTGGATTATCTGTTGCACACTCTACGAAAAATAGTGACCCATGAGGTCCTTTGCCCTCATATGTAACTTCGCTAAGGGTTGCTACATCTTTACTATTTGCCCTTTTTATGGCAGCTTCTATATTGTCTTTTGGCATATTTTCTGCTTTTGCATTTAAGATAGCGGTTCTTAGTTTTGCATTGCTTTCAGGGTCACATCCGCCCTCTTTTGCCGCCATCGTAATGCTTCTACCAAGTCTTGGAAATACTCTTGACATATTTCCCCATCTTTTCATTTTAGCCGCTTTTCTATACTCAAAAGCTCTTCCCATATCATTTCCTTGTATTACTTTTTTAGATGTGGTATTATACTATATATTTTATTTATAGTAAGTTAAGGAAAGATAGAGTTGAAAAAATCGAGACATCTTTACAGGCTAAGAGACATAGAGAGGATTTTAGTCTATTTCCCTATATTTTTTATCCTGTTTTTATCTTTAGTCTCATTTGTGGTATCTACTCTGGTGTTGGACTTTAACAAGAAATCTAAACTTGATTTGATTGCTCAAAAAACAAAACTTCAAAAGTCATACGAACATAGCAAGCTACTGCAAAGATATATAAATATAAATATAAACAGAGTAAATCAACACTTTAAAAATGTAGAAAAGACGATCTCTTTATATGCTCATGAGATAGATGGCGTGATAGATGGACTAAATTCGAGCAAAAAGCGTATAACTATCAAAATTTTAAAGCCTTTTTTGAGAGACTTGGAGTTTAATCATGAGATTAATTTTGTCATATTTAAAAGAGATAATCTTAGTGTGCTCTACGGGCAAGACACTATCAAAAATGTGCAAAAACTGATATTTAACAACTATAACAATCCGAAATCTCTCTACTTGACACTTTTGTATATAGCTTCCCAAGGAGAGAGAAATAGCTTTTATTGGAAAGATGATGTTAAGCAGACTATACAGGTAAATTATTTTAAATACAATAAAAAACTCGACTGGTATATAGGCGTTTTTTCAACTTCAGACAATCTGAAAAAATTCACAGCTAAAACATTTTTTAATGCCATGCGGGATGATATAGCTAAAGATAAGAGGTACTATTTTTACTTTTATGATTATAGTGACAGGTATTTTTATAACTATTTTGATGAAAAAAAATGGCTTGGACTAAGAGATGTCCTCCCAACACTTGGACTAAAAGAGTCTTCAATGATAAAGAATTTTGCTTTTAGATTGGATCGTAAAAACTATACTTACAAAAACTTTCACAACTTTTATAAGTATAGTTTTGGTGTTGGCATGAAGATTAATAAACCAATGGTGTCGGATAAAAACTTGCTGCTTAAGAGAAAAATTGAAGAAGAGTTTAGAAGCAAAAAAAGAGCAGCGACTATGATAATAGTCGCATTTTCTCTTATTTTGGTTTTTTCTTCCTTTGGTTTTGCAAGCTTTATCAAAAAAATATTTTCAACATATAATAAAAGATTTGAAAATAAAAATATGCTACTTAGCAAGTGGAAAGAGAGATATGAGCTAGCTATCATAGCTACAAATGATGGGCTTTGGGATATAAATTTTAAGACAGGAAGAGTCTTTTTCTCAAATACTTGGCTTGATATGTTTGGTTATAGCAGAGGCGAGATAAACTCCTACAATGAGTGGCTAAATTTGATTCATCATGATGACAGAGACAATGTCATAAAGAAGATGGATGAACATAGTATCGGAAAAATTGACCACTTTATGGCGGAGTACAGACTAAAGACCAAGGTTGGCAGGTACAAATGGACTCTTGCACGCGGAAAAATATTTTTTGATGAAGATGGCAATCCTGAGAGGCTATTGATGATGGCGATGAATATAGTAGAGAGAAAGAGGATAGAGAGGACACTGGATGATACTTGGAGACTCGTGCAAGAAGGAGATATTGTACTTCTTAGATGGTTAAATGACGAAAATCTAACTGTCACATTTGTCTCAAACAGTATCTCAAAATTTGGATATACTCCAGATGATTTGCTCCAAAAAACAACTATGTATGCTGATATAATCTATAAAGAAGATTTGGATATGGTTATGGAGTCTTTGAGACAGCATATAGAAAATGGTTTGGAGAGTTTTTCCTGCACATATCGTATAAAAAACAAAGATGATGGAAGTCTTAGATGGGTATTTTCACATGCGATTTTTATCAAAGATGATTTCTCACATGTGACTGATTTGTATGGATATATATATGATATAACAGCGATAAAACATGGTGAACATGAGCTAGAGCTAAAAGTCAAAGAAGAGGTTGGCAAAAATATCGCAAAAGATAAGATACTTGTTCAGCAAAATAAACTAGCAGCCATGGGAGAGATGATAGGAGCAATAGCACACCAATGGAGGCAACCGCTAAATAATATATCACTTATTTTACACTTTATTAGAGACAATTTTGATAATAGCAAGCTTAACAAAGAGATGATGAGTAACTATGTAGATAAAGGAAAAAAACAGATAGAGTATATGTCACATACGATTGATGATTTTAGAAATTTTTATAAACCATCCAAGAAGAGAGCTAGGTTTGGTATCGAGGAGGCACTGAATTCTACTGTTGAAATCATGAATGCGAAGCTAGAGCAGAAAGATATACAAGTTGAGATATTGGTAGAGGATTTTATGTTG
This sequence comes from Campylobacteraceae bacterium, assembly GCA_027013265.1. GTDB lineage: Bacteria > Campylobacterota > Campylobacteria > Campylobacterales > Sulfurospirillaceae > JAADIZ01. Next base: position 3,435 of record JALUXQ010000195.1, read on the forward strand.
CTTGGTTTTGAAAATGAGTTTAAGCAGGTAGTTTTAAATATAATATCAAATGCGAAAGATGCAATTTTTCAGAAAAAAGAGAAAAATAAGGATTTTAAAGGTATTGTTTATCTCATAGGAAAAAAATATAGAAAAAATTATGAAATAATCATCTCAAATAACGGTTCGCAAATCAAAGAAGAGATAATAGATAGGATATTTGAGCCATATTTTACTACTAAATTTGCAAAGCAAGGTACTGGTATTGGTCTTTATATGGCAAAGATGATTATAGAAAATAGTATGTTAGGAACAATAGAAGTTAAAAATATAAAAGATGGTGTAGAGTTTAAAATAATCTTGCCGACAGAAGGATAGAGCATGGATATTACAAGAGTTTTATTGGTCGAAGACGAGGTGGATGCTAGAGAGATTTTGAGTTTTTATCTAAATACTATTTTTGAAGATGTTGTGGTGGCATCTGATGGGCAAGATGGTTTGGAAATATTTAAAGAAGAGCAAAAAAATGGCAAGTGTTTTGATTTGGTTTTAACCGATATCAAGATGCCAAGGCTCAATGGCATGGATATGATAGAGAAGATACTTTCGATAAAAGAGAGTCAAAAGTTTATAATAGTCTCAGCATACAAAGATGAAGAGAAGCTTCTAAAATCTATAAATTTTCGAGTTTTGGGCTACTTCTTAAAGCCTATAAATGTTGATAACATGATGGAGATACTAAAAAAAGCAAAAGCAGAAGTTTTAAAAGAGAAAAAACGAAACAGAAGTGAAAAACTGCTCAAGATAAATGAAAACTATAACTACTCTTTGACTCAACATCTCTTGTACCACAACTCCTCTTTAGTAAAACTCTCAAAAAAAGAGACTGAACTTCTAAATGTTTTGGCGGAAAATATAGGTAAAATTGTGACCATAAAAGAGTGTAAACTTGCTCTTTGGGGTGATGTAAATAAATCAGATACAACTTTTAGAACAGTCATGAAGAGACTCAAAGATAAAATTATCACAGATGATTTTATACTCTCCTTAAAAGGTCAAGGCTATATGATTGAAAAAATAGTGTAAAATCGTAACACTCAAAGCAAAATTTCTACATGTAAACAATAATAAAACAATTCTGAAACTTTAATATGGTATATTTTACTAAAATCACACAAGGAGATTATATGATTAAGAGTAAGATGCTCAGTAGAGTTTTAGTTACGACAGCTGTTGCTGTTTCGTTGGTGGGCACACTAAATGCTGCTCCAAAGGAGAAGAAGTATATCATCGCAACTGCTAGTACAGGTGGAACTTACTATCCTGTAGGAGTTGGTATCGCAACAATTGCAAGCTTAAAACTTGCTAAAAAATACAAAATGACATTTTCTGCAATGACAAGCGCAGGAAGTGGTGAAAATGTTGATATGATTGACAAAGGTGAAGTAAATTTTGCGATTTTACAAGGTCTGTTTGGCTCTATGGCTTGGCAAGGAAAAGCAAAGTACGATGGAAAGCCAAGAAAAAATCTAAGATCAGTCTCAATGCTATGGCAAAATGTTGAGCAGTTTACTGTTTACAACAAATATGCAAAAACTGGCAATATAATGGATCTTAAAAACCTGTATGGCGAAAAATTTTCAATTGGTGGACGAAATTCAGGCAGTAGAGTTTCAGCTGAGACAATTATGAAAGCTTTAGGAATTGATTACAATAAAATGGATCTCCAATATCTAGGCTATACCCCTAGTTCAACTGCGCTCCAAGATGGTAAAATTGTGGGTATGAATACCCCATCAGGTCCTCCAACAAGTGCTGTTACAAACGCGTTTGCTACGATTGGTGCTAGTAAACTGAAGGTATTAGAGTTCAATAGTGATAATCTAAAGCAGATACAAAAAAGCTGGCCTGTATGGACACCATATACTATAAAGGCTGGAACTTATCCAGGTCAAAAAGCAGATATTCATACTATAGCTCAGCCAAATTTATTGGTTGTTACAAAAGATACACCAGTTCAAACTGTCTATCTTTTGACAAAAACTATATATGAAAATCTACCTTTCTTGCACTCAGTTCACAAAGCAACAAAAGCTATGAGTTTGCAAAAAGCGATAGATGGTCTTCCTATGCCGCTTCACCCAGGAGCTGCAAAATACTACAAAGAACAAGGTATAAAAATACCAGCTAGACTAATAGCCAACTAATACACCTAGTCTGTGGCAAGACAATCTGCCACAGACTACTTCTAGGAGAGAGACTGTGAACACGAAAAGTTTAGATAAGTTTATATTTTTTTATGCTATTGCAATATCTGTATTTCATTTTTGGATTAATATTTGGGGAGGGATTAGTGATTTGTGGTTTAATGCGGCACACTTTTCACTTCTTGCTAGTTTAGGTTTTTTAACATTTAGAGCCTCCAAATATTCATCTAACGACAAGATACCTTTCTATGATATATTTTTAGCTATTGCAACTCTAGGCATAGTTGTCTATATGATGCTTTTTGAAGAGAGTCTATATGCAGTGGCACATAGCAATATGAGACCATTTGATCTCTTCTTTTCAGCATTTTCTATATTTATAGCCATAGAGATACTAAGAAGAACAACAGGCTACATCATACCTGCTATCATGATAACAGCTACCATGTATCTACTCTATTTTGGCAAGTTTCTTAGTGGAGTTTTTGCCTTTGGTGGTATGAGTGTGGAGAGATTTTTATATAGAATGTACTATACAGGCGAAGGACTTTTCGGACCAATTGCCACTATTTCTGCTACTTATGTGTTTATGTTCATACTTTTTGCGGCATTTTTGCTAAAAAGTGGAGCAGGTGATTTTATAGTAGAGCTCTCTAGCGTTCTAACCTCTAGGTTTAGGGGCGGAGCTGGACATGTGGCAGTTTTTAGCTCAGCTCTAATGGGTACGATTTCAGGAAGTGCGGTTGCAAATACAGTCTCAACAGGAACTATCACGATTCCTATGATGAAAAAAGCAGGTTTCAAGCCGATGTTTGCAGCAGGAGTTGAAACAGCAGCGAGCACAGGTGGGCAGATAATGCCTCCTGTCATGGGTGCAGGTGCTTTCATCATGGCTCAAATCACTCAGATAGCTTTCACTACGATAATCACACTCTCTATTTTGCCAGCTATTTTATACTTCTCTTCCATCGCTTTTTATATACATATTCACGCAAAAATGCACAATATAGATTGTGAAAAGATAGATAAAAAACTTTTTCCGATTTTAAGAGAGGGTTTTCACTTTCTTATACCAATAGCAGCACTTTTGGGGCTTTTGATTTATGGATATACTCCAACTTATGCAGCAGGAATCTCTATACTTGTGATTATAGCATCATCTTATCTGACAAAAACAAAAAGGATGAGTTTTATGCAAATCTTAGAGGGATTAGCTGAGGGGTCAAAAAGTATGGTAACTACTGGAGTCTTGCTTGTTGGTATCGGTGTGGTTGTAGGAGTTATAAATATCTCAGGTATTGGAGTAACCTTTTCGCAACTCATTATGGAGTGGTCACACAACAATCTTCTTATAGCTCTTGTGCTAGTAGCGATTGCCTCTTTGATTTTAGGTATGGGGCTTCCTGTCACAGCTTCTTATGTGGTATTGGCAGTTCTTTCAGCTCCTGCACTCGTAGGTTTGATGATGAGCCCAGAGATGGCAGCGCTTGTAAATGCAGGTGTTGTATTGCCTGAAGCTACCATGTATCTACTTTCAGCTCATTTGATCATATTTTGGTTATCGCAAGACTCAAACTTGACACCTCCAGTCTGCTTGGCAGCTTTTGCGGCTGCTGCTATAGCTGATACACCACCTATGAGAACAGGGCTCCAAGCCTGGAAACTTGGAAAAGGTCTATATATAGTTCCGCTTCTGTTTGCTTTTAGCCCTATAATCACAGGAACTTGGCCACAGAGATTTGAAGTATTTGGCTTTGCTATGGTTGGTATCATGGCGTTTGCTGCAACGGTTGAGGGATTTTGGGATATGAAGATGACGATAGTCCAAAGAGCTATTTTTGGTATATCCACACTGCTTCTGCTCTCTCAAGATGGTATATATGGCATAGATGCTGCACTTGGAGTTATACAATATACACACATTGCTGGTATAATTATGCTTGTGTTTGTTATGTTTCTACACAAAAAAGGATATAGA
>JALUXQ010000196.1 GCA_027013265.1 Campylobacteraceae bacterium
TAGGTAGTGGCAATTGCACTAATATACCATCTATATAGTCATTTTTATTCATCATATCAAGGATCTCTAAAATCTTCTTTTCAGAGATGGAAGAGGGCATTTTGTGTACTATTGAGTATATACCAGCCTCTTCACAAGCTTTCTCTTTCATGCTCACATATGTCTTGCTTGCAGCATCATCGCCTATCAAGATGACAGCTAGTCCTGGTGTGATTCCTACTGATTCTAGTATGCCTATCTCTTTTTTTACATTTGCTCTTATCTTCTTTGATAACTCTTTTCCGTCGATTAATTTCATTTTTACTCAGCCTTTATTGAAAGTATAGTATCATATCTAAAAAGTTGATAAAGAGAGATTAAATGAGGATATTTTTTGCCGTCTTTTTGCTGTTTTCCTTTATGAATGCGGAAGATTTTATAACAAAAATGGAGTATGCCAAAATGCTCTATTCAAACCCAAGAGGCATAGGTTGCAACAGATGTCATGGTAGTAAAGGTGATGGAGAAATCATCGCTAGATATAGACACAAAGGCAAAAAAAGAGTTCTTAGGGCTCCAGCTATAAACTCTATATCTTTTAGTGTGTTTGAAAAAGCTCTCAAGAGACCTCACAGAGTCATGCCGACATACTTTTTGACTGACAAAGAGATAAAGATACTATACTTTTATGTCACAAGCGAAGCCAACAACTAAGCGTTATCTACCGCTTTTTGCATTCTGTTTAAAATAACTTCAAGATTTTTCTTGGTCGTAGCAAAATTTAATCTTATGAAATTGTTGTCTCCAAACCTCTTCCCTTCACTTATGCCGACACCATACTTCAAAAAGAGCTCATATGGGTCTTTGACATTTAAATTACTACAATCAATCCATGCCAGATAGGTTGCGTCACAAGAGAGCATCTTTAGTTTTTTGTTATTTTTTACAAAATCTTCGACTAACTTCAAGTTTTCTCTTAAGTAGATTTTGAGTTCACCAAGCCACTCATCCCCATCTTTATAGGCTGCTTTTGTCGCACTTATCGCAAGTAGATTTATATCACCGCCCAAGCCTCTTAACTCTTTTCTAAAATTTGTTCTTAACCTTCTATCTGGAATAATCGCAAATGAGCTTTGTAGTCCCGCAATGTTAAATGTCTTGCTTGGTGCCATCAAAGTTACAACTCTTTTTGCAAATTTTTCATCGATAGAGGCTATCGGTATATGTTTGGTTTTCGGATTTGTAACTAACTGGGCATGTATCTCGTCTGAACATATTAAAAAATCATATTTTACAGCTAAATTCCCCAGTTTTGTGAGCTCCTTTTTAGTAAAAACAGTTCCACCAGGATTGTAAGGGTTGCATAGTATGAAGAGTTTGGTTGCTGGGTTTATATTTTCTTCCAATTCATCAAAATCTATACTCCATCTGCCATCTATCTCTCGCATTGGTATTTGAGTTAGCTTTGTATTTGTATTTTTGGCGGCTGTTACAAAATGCGGATATATAGGTGTAGTAGTGATTGCTTCATCATTTTCATTTAGCAGCTTACATGTTAGGTTTATCCCTGGAATCACACCGCTCATCCACACTATCCACTCTTTTTTGATTTCCCAATTATGGTGTCTTTTTATAAAATTTATAACAGCAGTGTGGGTTTCATCATCTATGCTAGTATATCCGAAGATTCCGTGTTCAACTCTGTTTTTGAGCGCCTCTATAACAGGGGAAGGAGCTTTAAAATCCATATCTGCTACCCATGCAGGTATGATCTCTTTACCTCTGTACTTGTCCCACTTTTCACAGTGTGTATCTCGTCTATCTATCTCTTCATCAAAAAAACTCATAATTTTATCCTTATTGAAACTGCAATATTATATAATAACTTTTCAAATAGTTTGGTAAAAAATGTAAATTCCTCTCGTCAAAGGCGTAGCTTCAGTCGAGAGGAATTTTTATTAGGCTTTACCTAAAAAAAGGACATAAGATGAGAGCATTGATAAGTGTTAGTGATAAGACAGGTGTAGTCGAGTTTGCTCGTGATCTAGAAGAGCTTGGTTATGAGATAATCTCCACAGGTGGAACATATAAACTTCTAAGCGATGAAGGTATAAAAGCTATCGAGATAAGTGAAGTGACAAAATTTCCAGAGATGTTTGATGGCAGAGTAAAAACTCTAAATCCTCTTATCCACGGAGGAATTTTGCATAGAAGAGATTTACCTCTACATGTAGAGACGGCAAAAGAGCATGATATAGTCGGAATTGACTTGGTTTGTGTAAATTTATATCCATTTAAGGAAACCATTGCTAGGACTGATGATTTTGATGAAATTATAGAAAATATAGACATTGGTGGACCTGCTATGGTTAGAAGTGCTGCTAAGAACTTCAATGATGTTTTGATTGTGACTGATGTGAATGATTTTGATATAGTTATAGATGCTTTAAAAAGTGATAAAAATACGCTTGAATTTAGAAGAGATTTGATGATAAAAGCATTTGAACATACTGCTAGTTATGATGCCATGATTGCCAATTATATGAATAAAAGATTTAATGATGGCTTTGGCGCTATGCAGTTTATCACAGGCACAAAAGCATTTGACACAAGATATGGTGAAAATCCTCATCAAAAAGGTGCCCTTTATGAGTTTGACTACTTCTTTTCAAATAACTTCAAAACTCTAAAAGGAGAAGCGAGTTTTAACAATATGACAGACATAAACGGAGCCTTAAAGATAGCAGCTTCTTTTGGGAGTGAACCAGCAGTTTCTATCATAAAACATGCAAATCCTTGCGGTTTTGCCATAGGAGAAAACTTACTTGATGCTTATGAAAAAGCACTTAAGTGTGATCCTGTTTCTGCCTATGGTGGAGTTGTCGCGATAAATGGAACACTTGATAAGGCTCTAGCAGAAAAAATAAATGAGATTTTTGTTGAAGTCATTATCGCTGCAAATGTAGATGATGATGCCTTAGGTGTGTTTGAAAAGAAGAAGAGAATCAAGATTTTTACACAACAGAGCAAGTACTTGGTGTTGAGTGATGATGAGTATGACTTCAAACATATAGATGGTGGTTTTGTATATCAAAACAGCGATAAAGTGGGAAGTGATGAGGTAAAAAATGCAAAATGTGTTAGCAAAAGAGAGGCTATAAGAGTTAGAGAAAAAGATTTGGATATTGCATATAAGATAGCAAGCCTCACAAAATCAAACTGCGTAGTTTATGTAAAAGATTCGGCTATGGTAGCGATTGGCATGGGTATGACAAGTAGAGTCGATGCTGGAAAATGTGCACTTACAAAAGCAAAAGAGATGGGCTTGGATGTATATGGATGTGCGATGGCTAGTGAAGCATTTTTCCCATTTAGAGACTCCATAGATGCAGCCGCACATGCTGGAGTGAGATGTATTATAGAGCCTGGTGGAAGTATAAGAGATGACGAAGTGATAGAGGCTGCAAACGAGCATGATATAGCTCTGTATTTCAGTGGAGTTAGGCACTTTTTACATTAGACTTGCTGTAACAAATCTAATAGTTATGCTTGATATTTTCTAATTTTTCTTCTATTTCTAGAAAATTTTCTATCAGTTGGTCTAGATGAAGCTGTTTTTTATCTAGGTCAACGCTTAGTTTTTCAAGCCCTATCTTTTCATAACATTGTGGGTCTTCTAAGCACTTGTTTATCTCCAATATCTCGTTTTCTAATCTCTCTATATCAAAAGGAAGAGTTTCATAGTCTCTCTTCTCCTTGTAGCTTAATTTGACCGAATTTGACTCTTTTTCCTTTTTTTTTGACTCTTTTTTTTCTGTAAAATTAATGGTATCAAGCCCTTTTATCTCCTTTTCTAGGTTGAGATATTCACTATAATTTTGCCAACTCTCTTCGACTACCCCATCTCCTTTAAAGATGAAGAGTTTCTGAGCTATTTTATCCACGAAATACCTATCATGACTTACAAATATGATAGCTCCTTGGAAGCTTTGTATGTACTCTTCAAGTATGTTTATAGTGGGAATATCTAAGTCATTTGTAGGTTCATCAAGTATTAAGCAGTCAACTTCTTTGGTAAACAAAAGCGCAAGAGCTACTCTGTTTTTTTCACCACCACTTAAGACTCCTATCTTTTTGTTGATATCCTCTTTTGGAAATAGAAAATTCTTCATATATCCATACACATGCATATTTTTACCTCGCACATCAACTCTGTCTCCACCATTTGGACAGAAGGTCTCTATGAGGTTTTTGCCATCATCTAACATCTCTCTTTGCTGGTCAAAATATCCGATTTTAAAGTCGCCTTTTTTAAAAATTCCACTATCAACCGATAAATCCCCCAATAAAATCTTCAAAAATGTAGATTTACCCGAGCCGTTTTTCCCGACTATTGCGATTCTATCTTTTTGTAGTATCCTTGTTGAAAAATTTTCTATAAGATTTTTATCGCCCAAAGTTTTGCATATATCATACATTTCAAAGAGCATTTTTTGCTTGTTTGTTGAGCTGTTTTGGTTGAAATTTTTTTGCTCTCTTTGAAGCTCTAGCTTCATTTTTGCTATAAGTGATGGGTTGCTCTTTGCCCTGTCTTTGAGTTCAAATACTCTGCGTTTTCGCCCTTCGTTTCTTTTTAATCTAGCTTTTACTCCTCTATTTAACCAAGCTTCCTCTCTTTTTAATAGTTTTAATAGATTGTGATGTTCTTGACTCATAGCTTGCAAAATCATCTCTTTGGCTCTTAGATAATCTTGATATCCGCCACTAAAGTTTCTTAGCTTACAACTATCTATCTCGATAGTTCTAGTGGCAAGTTTGTCTATAAAGTATCTATCATGAGAGATAAAAACCAGAGTAAACTGCTCTTTTAAAAGCATCTCCTCTAAAAATTCGACCATATAGACATCGAGATGGTTTGTAGGCTCATCTAAGAGTAAAATATCTGGTTTTTTGAGTATCAGCGCAGCTAGTGTGACACGCCTTTGTTCACCGCCACTGAGTATATTTACACTTTTGTTTTCATACTCTTTTAAGTTGAATTTTTGCAAAACTCTTTCTATCTTATCATCTAAATTCCATGCGTCATGCGTGTCTAAAAAGTTTGTCAATTTCTCTTGAGCTTTGAGAAGTTCTTGATTGTCAAAATTACTAGAGAGAGCCAAGGCAATCTCTTCATATCTTGTTTGAGCCTCTTTTAACTCTTTTAGCTCGTTTTCGATCGCATCTTTGACGCTAAAATCATCACTAAAAAGAGGTGTTTGATCAAGCATATCTATTTTTAGAAAGTTTTGGGTTACTCTTCGACCACTATCTGCTTTTAGTGAGCCATTTATGATTTTCATCAAAGTTGATTTTCCACCACCATTTTTTCCTATGATACAAATCCTCTCTTTTTTGTGAATAGAAAAATCTATATGACTTAAAATCTGTTGTGATTCGTAAGCTTTGCTAATGTCTAATAAGTCTAGTAGTGCCAAATTTAACCCCAATATAAAAAATAGAGGGTAATTTTATCAATATTTTGCTAGAATATAGATAAATAACAGGTAAAGGTCTATTTTGAAGAGTTACGAAAAACTGCAAAAAGAGTTGGATTTGGCAAAACAAGATTTGCTGATACAGTACTATACTGACAATCTAACCTCATTGCCAAATCTATATAAATTACGCTATGACATGGAGCAAAATCCAGATTTTACGCTTATAGTTTTAAATATAGATAGCTTTAAGATTTTAAATGATTTTTATGGTTTTGTTGTAGGAGATTTTATCTTGGAGTCTGTAGCAAGAGATATAAGCAGATATCAAAAAGATAAGCAAGTATATAGAATTGCAAGCGATGAATTTGCCATAGTTTTAAAAGAGAAGTTAAAATTTTACGACTTAAAAAGATATTTAAGTGAGTTAGTTGAGGATTTGGCACATCTGAGTTTTGACTATGCAGGCACTAAAATATTTATAGACTTGACATTTGCTAGCACCTCTTCTGCTAGTATTGAAAATATTTTTTCAAAGGTAAATATGGCACTAAAATTTGCCAAAGAGAACTTGATGAAATTTTGGATATATGAAGACGATATGAATATGGGTGATGAGTATGAAAAGAATCTAAAACTAGCTGTCAAGATAAGAGAAGCGCTAAATAACTCAAGGCTAGTACCATATTTTCAGCCAATCATAGACAATAAAACAGATAAAATTGTCAAATACGAAGCTCTTTCAAGGCTGGTGGACAAAGAGGGAATTATCTATGATCCTCAAAACTTTATCCCTATATCAAAAAAGATAAAAGTCTATGATAAGATTACGAAAACTGTCATAGCAAAAACTTTTGCTACATTTGAAAATATGGATTTTGATTTTAGTATAAATCTCTCTTTTGACGATATAATCAATCAGGATATTTACAATTTTGTGCTTGATACTCTTGAGTTGACAAATATGGGAAGTAGAGTTACTTTTGAATTGTTAGAGTCTGAAAAAGTAGCAGATTTTAAAAAAGTTTTACATTTTTTTAGTGAAATCAGGAGATATGGAGGCAAGATTGCCATAGATGATTTTGGCAGCGGATTCTCGAATTTTTCATATTTGACAAAGATTGAGCCAGATTTTATCAAGATAGACGGCTCACTTATAAAAGATATAGATGTTGATAAAAATGCCTATACTGTTGTAGAAACTATCGTTGATTTTGCTAATAAAATGGGCATAAAAACAGTCGCCGAACATGTACACTCTAGTACGATTCTTTCGATAGTTAAAAGCTTGGGTATTGACTATTCGCAAGGTTTTTTTATGGACAAGCCGACACCAATCGAAGGTTTATGATACAATGCGACAATTTTTTAAGGTGGAAATATGTTAATGATGATAAGCGCGCTGTATACACTTTACGCTTTTGTGAAGTTTTATGCAGCTATTATGGATATAGGGTTTGTGGTAAAAGCAAAAAGAACACAGCCTGTGATTTTGACTCCTTCAAATTTTATAAAAGCGGCAAACTACAAGATAGCAACTTCAAAGATGGAGTTGGTGAGTATCTTGTATGATTTGTTGATCTTTTTTTGGTGGATAGGATATGGTTTAAATATGCTTGATAGCGAGATTTCAACGCAAAACCAAATAATCAGATCGGTGATATATGTAGATATTTTTATAGCGATTAATTATCTGTTCTCTTTGCCGTTTGATTTATACAAAACTTTTTCCCTCGACAAAGAGTTTGGATTTTCAAAGATAGATGTGAAGACTTATATGGTTGATTTGATCAAATCTGGTCTACTGTTTTTGATTTTTGGTTCACTCATCATCGCTCTAATCTCTTGGATAATGCTTACATTTGCCACTTGGTGGATATGGGGATTTGGTGCAGTTTTTATCATAGTTTTGTTTATAAATATGATTTATCCAACACTGATAGCTCCTATATTTAACAAGTTTACTCCACTTGAAAATGAAGATTTAGAGAAAGCCATAGAGAGTTTACTAAAAAATGCAGGTCTTAAGAGCAGCGGAGTCTTTAGCCTAGATGC
>JALUXQ010000197.1 GCA_027013265.1 Campylobacteraceae bacterium
GACCCTTTTTATGGGTGAATTACGGTACGGCTTTACCTAAGTACACATCGGAGATTAGATATACATCATATGTTGATATTGCAGATTTTAAAAATGCCCAAAACTTAGAAGATATATCTATATACATTGAAGCCTCATCATCAAGAAGGCAACAGATCAGATATGCGATTAAAAAAAACTATAAAACTATTAGTACGGATAATGTAGAACAATTGACAGAGTTTTATAGAAAAACTATGTATCGTCAAGGCATAGATATAACAAAAGAGTATCTTTTTCGAATACAAAAATTAGCTTTAAATTTAATTGCAAACAATATGGCAAAACTCTATGCGAGTTTTGATGGAGATGGGCAGATGAGCAGTATGGCACTCTTTTGCTGGGATAGCAAAAGAGCATATTATCTTATCGGTGCAAGTGACCCCGACAAGAGAGATGGGCACAGCGGAACAAATGTGTTGTGGGAAGCATTTTATGATCTAAGTAACTTGGGAGTAAAAGAAGTGGATTTGGAGGGAGTAAATTCACCGCACAGAGGATGGTTTAAGTTAAGTTTCGGTGGAGATATCAAGCCATATTATAAAATAAACTATAACAAGTCTATTTATCAAAACTCAGACAAATGAGATCATGTTGTTTAAGTTTTTGTGCAATAGATATGAGATTGTGCGCGCTGATGCCTAAAATATTTGCAATATCTATTAAATCATTGGTTCCATCTGCATATGAAAGAAAATTCATAATCAAAATTCCTTCTCCATAGTCTGTGCAATTTGATGTCATCATAGATGGATAAAGCCCTCTTTTGCCTAATTGGGGCTCTCCTGTCGTTGTTGTTTGGAAATAAAAGTTATTTTCAAGAACATCAATCATCTTTATGTAAATATTATAGCTTCCTTGCAACCCTTTTGAAGTTACCAAGTCAAGATTATCTAGAGATGTGTGGTATTCTGGAAAGCGACCATACTTTGTTCTCATTACGCTACAAACTGGAAGATCAACTTTAGGTGAACAGTATTGGCGTTCATCGCTACCTTTTTCAGTGTGCGGATATTTTTTGAAAGTGCCTGCTTCATATGTTAAAATATTGTTTGCAATTTTGTCAGCCATTGTATTTGCATATCTAGAAGGAAGATACGAATAACTTCTATCATCTCCAACACAGGTCAATATAAACCCAGCTTTGACTCTCTTCTTTAAAACATCCATATGGCGATTGAGATATATTAGTGAACCTATTGTTTCGGGTACAAAAACAAATCGGTAAGTATATCGCCTTTTTTTTAGAGATTTGACATATTGCGCTAAAAAAGTTGCCAAAACAGGTCCAGAGAGCTCATTGTTTGCCATAGAAGGGTGGCAAATATATGTTGAAAAAAATATCTCATCTTTGTTTGCACCTGGTATCAGCAAGTCTGCATAGTTCAGAACACCATCTTTTAGCTCACTATTAATTATAACTTGGTATTTGCCCGATTTTAGTTTTTGGCGTTCATTGTGGGATATGCAAAATCCCCACCTAGGCTTATAATAACTTGTGACATAGGGTATGGCGTCTGGTAACTCAGGATGTGAATAGAGATGTTCTTGCAATTCATCTAGTTCCATTTTAAGTTTCTGTGGTGTAGAATATTGTACTAAATGTAAGTTGTTAATGTTATACTCACATATCCTTTTCCCCTCTGGCGTGATGATATAAGCTTCCTTGCAATTCCACTCTTTTGGGACAGTCCAATCAAAAACTTTCGTGCCACTCTTTATGCTATGGATTTTTAATTCTTGGTTTTCTCTTTGTAAAATTTTTAAAGTCTCTCTAACGCCATCTCCACTTAAAGATCTATTGATATGAAAAAGCTCTTTACAAAGGCTATACATCTGATCGCCAACCATTGCTATCCTTTCTTGGTATTTAATTTACAATAATACTCAATACAATATTAATACCTACTGACATGTGCCATAACTCAATGGATTGATAACTAATGCGTTGTGGCAACTTTTTAGTCAATCATAAAAAAGAAAATAGATTATTAAAGCATAACTTAAGCACTCTTAGCATAAAATAAGATAAATTCTATCCTGTTTATTTTCGTTAGAATATTAAATGTGATATTAAAACTGTTATTGAGTATAATATAGACTTCCTGCAAGGAGTCTAAAAGGAGATTGTATGTTAGAGATAAGATGGCATAGCCGTGCTGGACAAGGTGCTGTTACTGGAGCCAAGGGCTTGGGTGATGTAGTGGCAAATACAGGTAAAGAGGTGCAGGCATTTGCTTTTTATGGTTCAGCCAAAAGAGGTGCTGCTATGACGGCCTACAATCGGATAGATGATGAGCTTATCATAAATCATGAAAAATTTATGAAGCCAGATTATGTGCTTGTTATTGATCCAGCTCTTGCATTTTCAGCTGATATAACAGCAAATGAAAAAGAGAATACAAAATATATCATTACTACTCATCACACAAAAGATGAATTAATAGAGTTAATCCCAAAGCTAAAGGGCAAATCTGTTCATGTGGTAGATTGTATGAAGATATCCATGGATACTATAGGCAGAGCCATACCAAATACTCCTATGCTAGGGGCACTCATGAAAGTATCTGGAATGTTCGATATAGAGTACTTTAAAAATGCTATGCTCAAAGTATTGAGTAAATTTCCACAAAAAATTATAGATGCCAATATGGCCGCGATAACTCGCGCATATAGTGAAGTTAAGTAGAAAGGAAGAAGTATGGAATACAAAGGGTGGGATCAGGTTGAAGCAGGCGCAGTTCTTCCTTCATTTAATGATGAGAGTTGCGATATAGTAAACAAAAAACAAGAAGAGAGAAATTACGCAGATACAAATTCATATACAGCAAGTGTTGCTGACTGGAGAGTTTTTAAACCTGTATTCAATAAAGATGTCTGTATAGACTGTCAAAATTGTTGGGTTTTTTGCCCCGATACAGCGATTGTATCAAGAGATAAAGCGATGTTGGGAATCGATTATGACCACTGTAAAGGGTGCGGAATATGTGCAGATGTTTGCCCAACAAACCCAAAATCTCTCATAATGTTTTTTGAAAATGATGATAATGATACTATGTTATCGCAATGGCCAGAGAAAAAGAAGAAGGAAAAGTAATGGCAGAAAAATTAAAATTACAAGAAGTAGAAGTTTGGGATGGCAATATGGCTTTTGCCCAAGCTATGAGACAAGCACAAATAGATGTAGTGGCAGCCTATCCAATAACACCATCAACTCCAACTGTACACGGATATGCAAAATTTTTATCTGATGGTTACATAGATGGCGAATTTGTTCTGGTTGAAAGTGAGCATGCTGCCATGAGTGGCTGTGTAGGTGCGGCCGCGGCAGGAGGAAGAGTTGCAACTGCTACTAGCTCTCAAGGTTTTGCCCTAATGATAGAGGTTTTATACCAAGCAAGTGGCATGAGGCTCCCAATAGTACTAGGCTTAGTAAACCGCGCTTTAGCATCACCTTTAAATGTTAATGGTGACCACTCTGATATGTATCTTGGTCGTGATGCTGGATGGATTATGATAGATGCTTTCAATGCCCAAGAAGCTTATGATCTTATGCTTATGGGCTTTAAAATTGGCGAAGATTTGAGTGTAAGATTACCAGTGATTATCAACCAAGATGGATTTATAACTTCACATACTGCACAAAATGTCAAGCCATTAAGTGATGATACAGCATACAATTTTATAGGTGATTACAAAGAGGTTAATCCTATGCTGGATTTTGCCAAACCTATAACTTATGGTGCCCAAACTGAAGAAGATTGGCATTTTGAATTTAAAGCCAGACAGCACAAAGCTTTGATGGATTCTAGCAAAGTCATCTCTGATGTCTTTGAAGAGTTTAAAAGTTTGACAAATAGAGAGTATAAGAGAGTTGAAAGCTACTTGATGGACGATGCCGAAGTTGCAATTGTAGCTCTTGGAAGTACCGTAGAGAGTGCTGTGCAAGCTGCAAAAGACTTACGAAAAAACAGAGGCATAAAAGCAGGAGTTGTAGCTACTAGAGTGATAAGACCTTTTCCGATTAAAGAGGTTGCGGAGGCATTAAAAAATGTTAAAGCTATAGCGACACTCGACAGAAGTGCCCCTGGTGGTACAATGGGTATGCTTTTTAATGAAATTAGTGCGGCTTTATATCAGAGTGAAAGCAGACCAGTTATCAGTAACTATATATATGGGCTCGGTGGAAGAGATATGACTCAAGCAGACATCAAAGAGGTATATGCAGACATAGTTAAAAATGCTAAAGCAGGTAAGCTTGTTACACCACTACAACAATTTAGCGGATTAAGAGGTCCTAAACTCTCTTTTTTCAATTAGGAGTAAATAAATGAGTAAAATAATAAAAAATTTAAAACAGTTTTCAACCTCCAATGATAGATTTGAGGGTGCGCACCTTTTGTGTCCTGGATGTGCTCACTCTATTATAGTTAGAGAGCTTTTAAACTGCACGGATGACAATCTAGTTATAGCAAATGCAACAGGATGCCTTGAGGTGTGCACAGCTGTATATCCTCATACTTCATGGGATGCTTCTTGGATACACATAGGCTTTGAAAATGCTGCAACTGCTGCAAGTGGAGCAGAAGCCATGTATAAAACACTGCAAAGAAAAGGTAGATTAAAAGACCCAGACAAGCCTGTCAAGTTTGTCGCATTTGGTGGTGATGGTGCCACTTATGATATAGGCTTTCAATTTTTAAGTGGTGCTGTTGAAAGGGGACATAACTTTACATATGTCTGTCTTGATAATGAAGTCTATGCTAATACGGGCGGACAAAGAAGTAGCTCTACTCCAAGAGGAGCAAGTACTGCCACAACCCCAGCGGGAAGAGTGAGTTATGGGAAGAAGAGGTATAAAAAAGATATGGTGGCAATAATGGCTGCACATGGGGCACCTTATGTAGCACAGGTTGCCCCTAATAAGTGGAAAGATATGGTTAAAAAATACCAAAAAGCTCTTGCAACTGAGGGACCCGTGTATATCAACGCCATGAGTGCTTGTACAACGGAATGGAAATTTCCATCAGATAAAACCATAGATGTTAGTGATATGGGTACAGATTCACTTGTTTTTCCATTGTATGAGATAGAAAATGGTACAAAGCTGACAATTACATATAGACCTAAAAATATAATACCCGTTAGGGATTATCTAGGAGTTCAAGGAAGATTTAAGCATCTGTTTAAAAAAGAGAATGAACATGTTATAGAAGAGATGCAAAAAGCAGTAGATGAGAAGTGGGAACTTCTCCAAAGAAGAGAAGAAGCAGGGGTATAAAGTAACGCAGGACTAGATTTGCTAATCTAGTCCACTTATCAACTTTATGGCAGATAATGGTGTATTCACGATGTAGTTTGCACCATTTTCTTCCAACTCTCGCCTATCTCTAAAGCCCCATAAAACTCCGATAGAGTCTATGCCTGCATTTTTGGCTGTCAGCATATCAATCTTCGTGTCTCCTACGAACATACACTCCCTAGGTTCTATCTGAAGCTCTTTCATAATCTCTTGCACCCCTTTAGGATCTGGTTTTCTTGGTATGCCCTCTCTGATGCCATAAACTGCTTCAAATGTCCAATTTCTAAGATATTTTACCGCACAAAGCTTTGTAAAACTGTTTGGTTTGTTTGAAAGGATAGCTAGCTTAAGACCTCTCTTTTGTAAAAATGTCAGTAATTTACTGATGCCGTCATACAGCTTTGTATTTTTATCATACTGCGTGGCATAATGTTTTTCATACATGCCAAGAGCTTTTTTTACATCTTCCTCACTAGCGTCAGGTAAAATATCTTGCATCAATTTCAGAGCACCCTCGCCAACTAAATATCTATAATTTTCCAGAGGGATTGGCTTTTTACCAAATTTTTCGAGTACATAGTTTGTACTGATGGCTATATCTTCTAAAGTGTCCATCAGCGTTCCGTCTAAATCAAAAATTATAGTGTTCTTCTTCATGCCACTATATCTTTTCTCCGCTAATCTCTGTCTCTTTGTACTCTTTTCCCATCAAACTCATCGCTTTTTGTTTGATGCCTTTTATCGTGAACCCAAACTTTTTAAATAGTTCATCTGCTGGCGCACTTGCTCCGAAGCTGCTCATTCCAAGCACCTCATCAGCAAATCTATACCACTCTTGCCCACTAGCAGCTTCTACTGCTAAAACTTTTGTATTTGGGCATATAACTTTATCCAAGTAGCTCTTTTCCTGCTCTACAAAAAGATCAAAACAAGGCACACTCACTACATTTGCATTAACTCCAGCAAGCTCAAGATGACAAGCAGCTTTCAGAGAAGGCATAAGTTCGCTTCCGCTAGCTACTATAGTTAGAGCAGCATTTTCTCTTTTTTTGACTAAATACCCCCCGTTTGCCACTTCTCCAAACTCAACTTTTCCAGCTTTTAGGGTTTGAAGTTTTTGACGAGACAAAACAAAAGCCGAAGGGGAGTTTTTCATAGACAGCGCTTTTTTCCAACATGCCACATTTTCACTAGCATCTGCAGGTCTAAAAACATAAAAGTTTGGCATAGCTCTAAATTGACTCAACTGCTCTATCGGTTGGTGCGTTGGTCCATCTTCTCCAACACCTATACTGTCATGAGTCCAGACAAAAAAGTTCTGAATCTTCATCAAAGCTGCTAGTCTTGCGGCTGGTTTTAGATAGTCACTAAATATAAAAAATGTTGCACTAAATGGTATAAACAAGCCATATAGCGATAAAGCATTTGTGATTGCCGCCATAGAGTGCTCTCTTATACCAAAATGTATATTTCTGCCTGTTGGGAAAAAGCCCATATCTTTTAACAGACTCTTGTTTGATGGTGCCAAATCTGCACTTCCACCAACAAACCCAGGAACTGCTCTAGCTATCGCATTTAAGATTTGCCCATTGCTGTCTCTTGTAGCAACACTACTTCCATCTTCAAACTCTGGCCAAGCAATCTTTGAAAAATCAGGATTTAAGAGCGCCTTCAGTGCTTCGTTTTGCTCAACATATGGTGCTTCATTTAAAAGTTTTTTCCACTCACGCTGAGCCAAATCTCCTTTTTCTATCGCACACTCAAATCTAGCTTTTACATCTTCGCTGATAAAAAACTCTTCATCAGGATTAAATCCAGCATTTAGTTTCGACTCTCGTATCACCTCTACACCAAGCGGTGCTCCATGAGCTGCGCTCGTTCCTTCAAGTCCAACTGCACCTTTTGCTATGATAGTATCAGCGATGATAAGATATGGCTTGGTTTGCTCTTTTGCATTTTCCAAAACTTCATCTATCTCTTCATAATCGTGCCCATCTATCTTTGAAACCTGCCAGCCTGCAGCTTCAAATCTCATCTTTACAT
>JALUXQ010000198.1 GCA_027013265.1 Campylobacteraceae bacterium
AATAAAGTTATAGACTTGCATATTTCTACAATCAAATCATTTTTATCATATACAAAGCTAATACAAAATCTTCAAGTCTATTATATTTCCACTGCTAAGCATATAAGTGACCTACATCTTGTAAAACAATTACAAGCTTACACAAACCTCTCTTATGCACAAGAGGCACTCGGAGAAATCAGAGGCTCTTTTAATGGTGTATTTTCCACGAAAGATAAGCTAGATAAAGAACTTTTACGCAATGCTCTTGATGCAAAAGGCATGTATGATACTTCACTTGCACGATTTTATGCAACAGCTTCACAAAAATTCTCAGGGCAACTTTACTCTATTTTAGAAAACAAAGAGTATAGATATATCGAAAAAACTATCACTAAATACTCTATGTTTGAGATAAAAAAACCGATAGAAGATCCACAAAAATGGTTCAACATTACTACAGATATTATAAATAAAATAAACAATATAAAAAAATCATATACCACGGCTATGGGAGCATATATTCAAAATAAGTCTCGCATACTAAAGCTACATATTGTATTTCAAGTCTCTATTTTACTGTTTGCATTTATCTTTAGTTTTTGGTTTAGTCAAAAACTAAAAACTAGTATTTTAAGAGATATTTCTCTCTTGAAAGAGTATAAGGATGCGGTAGATAGGAGCAGTATAGTTTCAAAGACAGATAAGCATGGCAACATCACATATGCCAACAATAAGTTTTGCGCTATTTCTGGTTACAAAAGAGAAGAACTTATTGGGAAACCACATAACATTGTTCGTCATAGCGACATGCCAAAATCTACTTTTAAAGATTTGTGGCAAACCATTTTGGCAAAAAAACCATGGTTTGGTATTGTTAAAAATAGAACAAAAAATGGAGGTTATTATATCGTAGAGGCAACTGTAAACCCGATACTTAACCATGAAGGCGAAATTGAAGAGTTTATAGCTATCAGAAACGATATCACCAATGTCACAAAACTCCATGAGGAATTAGAACATACGCAAGAAGAGTTGATTTTTAGAATAGGAGAGATTGGAGAAGCAAGGAGTCAAGAAAATGGTATCCATGTGAAAAGAGTTGCAAAGTATTCACAACTCTTAGCAAAACTTTACGGACTAAAAGAAGATGATATCAGATATCTCTTTGCTGCTTCTCCTATGCATGACATTGGAAAAGTAAGTATACCTGATAATATTTTAAATAAACCCGACAAACTCACAAATGAGGAGTGGAAAACCATGAAAATGCATGCAGATATAGGCTACAGGTTGTTTAGAGACTCTGATAAGCCTTTACTTAAAGCTGCTGCTATTATCGCCCATGAGCATCATGAAAAATATGATGGTAGTGGATACCCAAGAGGACTTAAAGGAGAAAAAATTCACATATATGGTCGCATCACAGCTCTTGCTGATGTATTTGATGCTCTAGGGAGTGACAGATGTTATAAAAAAGCTTGGAATGATGAAAAAATATTTGCACTATTAAAAGAAGAGAGAGGGAGACATTTTGATCCAAAACTTGTAGATATATTTTTTAAACATCTAGATAAATTCTTATATATACGAGATACATTTAACGATAAAAGTGCATATATGAGGGAGTACAAAATCACAAAAAAAAGTGCGTAAGGACTTTTCTATATATAAAAGGGTATTTGTGAAATTGGTTTACCATTATATTATAAAATTTATCATATAATAGCAGTATAAAATATGAAGGATATCTATTGTTGTATTATCTATCTATAAAAGGCAAACAAAAATTAAAGGGCTCAGTCAGTATTTCAGGAGCTAAAAACTCTGCTTTACCTCTCTTAGCGGCTTCTTTGCTCTCTAAAAATAGAATTACTTTGTCAAATATTCCAAATGTTGTAGATGTAAAAACACTTTTAAAACTGCTTGAAAATTTAGGGGCTTATGCCAAAATGGAAAAAGATATTGTGCAAATTGATACAATGACAGTCAAATCAGCTTGTGCAAATTATGATATTGTGCGAAAAATGAGAGCTTCAATACTCACTCTAGGACCACTTTTGGCAAGATTTGGGCATTGTGAAGTCTCAATGCCAGGAGGTTGTGCTATCGGACAAAGACCCATAGACCTCCACCTAAAAGCACTAGAACAGATGGGAGCTGTAATCGAGTTAAAGCAAGGTTATGTAGTTGCAAAAGCCCCCAATGGACTAAAAGGAACTACTATTATATTTGATAAAGTAACTGTCACAGGAAGTGAAAATATCCTCATGGCAGCAGCTCTAGCGCATGGTGTCACAAAGCTTGTAAATGTAGCGAAAGAGCCAGAAGTAGTGCAACTTTGTGAAGTTTTAAGAGATGCGGGTGTCAATATAGAGGGAATTGGCACTACAAATCTGACAGTAGTTGGAAGCTATGGCGAACTGCTCGATATGCAAAATATAAAAGTTATACCAGACAGAATTGAAGCTGGTACATATCTTTGTGCAGGGGCTATAACAAACTCCAAGATAACCATCACAGATGTGATACCAAAGCATATGGAGTCTATAACACTAAAGTTGCAACAGATGGGTTTTAGCTTTGATATCAAAGAGAATTCTATCACAATTATACCAGCTGATAAGATAGATGCAGTTGATATTGAAACGAGTGAATACCCAGGTTTTCCTACGGATGTGCAGGCTCAATTCATGGCACTTTGCACACAAGCAAATGGAACAAGCATCATAGATGAGAGACTGTTTGAAAATAGATTTATGCATGTGAGTGAGTTAGCTCGAATGGGAGCAAATATTAAGCTTAAGGGTCATAGTGCGACAGTTGAAGGCAATATGGATTTGATAGCAGCTGATGTTATGGCAACAGACTTAAGAGCAAGTTCAGCCCTTATACTAGCAGCACTTGTTGCAAAAGGGGTTACAAAAATTCATAGAATTTATCACTTAGACAGGGGCTATGAGAATTTAGAGGGTAAATTTTCAGCTCTTGGAGCAAGGATAGAAAGGTTGGAAGAGTAATGCAAAAATTAACATCATGCCCACTAAAAGAGGCTCAAGAATCATCACTCTCTTTGGTTGACTTAAAACCTGTTAGCGAGTGGATTTGTCTATATGAAGCACTTGGAAGAGTGATAGCCAAAGATGTAATCTGCAAAAAAGATTTACCGTCATTTAATAACTCTGCACTAGATGGATATGCGATAAAACATGAGGATACAGGCAAGAAGCTAAAGATAAAAAAGACTATATTTGCAGGTGATAGCGTAGATGAAGACTTAGCAAAAAATGAGTGCTATAAGATAATGACAGGGGCAAAGGTACCAAGTGATGCGGACACAATAGTAGCATTTGAAGATGCGCAAATAGTAGAAGATGATTTTGTGCAAATCCCACAAAATATCAAAAAGGGTAATGCTTTTAGAGTAAAAGGCGAAGAGATTTCATGTGCTAAGGTATTATTTAAAAAAGGAACACTACTCAACTCTTCTCACATAGCACTTCTATCCTCACAAGGAATTTCAAATATAGAGGTGTATAAAAAGATCTCAATCGCTATATTTTCAACAGGAAATGAACTTAAAGAGCCTTGGGAAGATGCAAGTGAAGATGAGATATACAATGTAAACTCATCATCTTTGATAGCTCTTTTTAAAGAGTATGGATTTGAGGCAGATTACTGTGGTGTGATTCCTGATAATCTGCAAAAGAGCAAAGAGTACTTTAAAAATATGAAAACTTATGATGTTTTAGTCACAACAGGAGGTATCAGCATGGGTGAGGCAGATTTTGTCGAAGATGCCCTCCTCTATAATGGACTAAAACCACTATTTCATGGTGTAAACATAAAACCTGGTCGTCCAACAATGATAGGCAAAATGGATAGAACAATAGTCGCTTCTATGCCAGGAAACCCACTAGCAGCATATGTAAACGCATTTTTATTTTTAGTGCCACTTCTTAAAAAACTTCAAGGTGATGATTCACATGAGCACAAAATCATAAAGGCCAAGATATCAGATGAGTTAAGATTGAAACCAAATAGATCAAATCTTATTTTAGGCAGCTTTAAAGATGGTGTTTTTAAAGCAACCATGAAAAACAGGTATGGCTCAGGTATGATAACACCGATAGTAAAAAGCAACGCTTTGTTAGTTACGGATGAGAAGAAAGATTTGATTTATAAAAATGAAGAGGTAGAAATAATTCTATTTAAAGGAAGTTTTTGATACCATTTCAACCTAGAAGCGGGAATAGCTCAGTGGTAGAGCACGACCTTGCCAAGGTCGGGGTCGCGAGTTCGAACCTCGTTTCCCGCTCCATTTTGCTTCTACTTTTTATTCTAAGTTTTTTAAATTCGAGTGATAAATTTTTCATCAAGAAGAGCTACTGTGTTGATAATCTTCAAAAAGTTGACTCCTCTTTGTTTACAAAAGATAAAAAAGATAGTTTTTTTATACTAAATTTACCAAAAAACAGAACTAGATATATGGTCTCTTCTCTTAAAATCACCTCTAAATTTAGACTTCATGATATAAACATCACGGATTTAACAAATGGTGTAGTGATTTTCAAAAAATGCAAAATACCTATAAATCTAAAAAAAATCAAAATGCTTTTGAGCGAAAAATTTAAAGAGAGATTTCCACATATCAAAATCAAAAGTTTATCTATATTTCCCTTCTCCCCACTTAGTCCGAAGCTCTCTTTGTTTACCATACAAAGGTTGGATTTTAAAAGGGATTATCTTAAAAGAGCAGTTGGGACATTTGGCGTTTGGCTTAAAAAAGGCAAAATCACCAAACAAATATATCTAAAATACAACATTGATGCTTCTATTGTTGTTTTTAAAGCAAACTATAATTTGCGAAACGATAAAATCCTGCAAAATGATGACTACACAAAAACCAGAGTGAAATTAGACAGACTCCCTTATGGTATTTTAAGAGGTAAATTGGGCGGCAAATATATCGTCAGAGGATATATAAGAAGGGGTATGATTTTAAGCATGAATCATTTTAGAGTCAAAAAAGATATCTTAAAAGGTGAGTATATAAAAGCGATTCTAAAAGATGAAAATCTAGTTTTGGAGATTGATGCACATCTTATGAATGATGCAAATATCGGTGATACAGTTTCCATAAAAACAGATGCTGGGAAGATTTTTAAAGCAAAAATAGTATCATCTAAAACAGCAATGATTATGGAGTAAACAGATGAAACTAATCATTGGTATAAGTGGTGCTAGCGGAGTAAATTTGGGAGAGAAATTTATAAAAAAACTCCCAAATGATATAGAAAAATATATCATATATTCGCAAAATGCAAAAAAAGTTCTGGAGAAAGAGGAGAATAGATTTTTCTTGGAAAACAGCGATATAGCAGCACCAGTCTCATCAGGCTCTTTTAAAAGCGATGCTATGATAGTAGTTCCTTGCAGTATGAACTCTTTGGCAAAAATAGCTTGTGGCATCAGTGATAATCTCATCACAAGAAGTGCATCCGTGATGATAAAAGAGCAAAAAAAGTTGATTTTAGCACCAAGAGAGATGCCTTTTTCAGCCATCGCTTTGGAAAATATGTTTAAACTCTCTAGACTTGGTGTCGTGATTGCCCCTCCTGTTTTGGGCTACTATGCGAAGAGTAAAAGCCTAGAAGAGATGGAAAATTTTTTGATAGGAAAGTGGTTTGATTTGTTAGAGATAGAACACAATTTATATGAAAGATGGAGAGGATAATGCCCCATAAAATAGCCGTTTATCCAGGTACTTTTGACCCCATAACACTAGGTCATCTATCAGTTATAAAAAGAGCAAAAAAGATATTTGACGAAGTCATAGTGGCAGTCGCAGACTCAGGAAGCAAAAAACCTATGTTTGATTTGGATATAAGAGTTTCTATGGCAGAAGCTACCTTGAAAGAGATAGAAGGTGTGAAGGTTATGCCGTTTTACTCTCTTTTGGTAAATTTTTGTCAAGAACAACAAGTAAGCACTATCATAAGAGGACTTCGGGCTGTAAGTGACTTCGAGTATGAACTTCAAATTGGTTATGCAAATGCCTCCATGGATAAAAACATAGACACTGTATATCTGATGCCAAGTCTCGAACATGCATTTATTAGCTCAACTGTAGTTAGAGATATTGTCAGACATAATGGAGATGCTAGTCATTTAGTGCCTCGTGAAATACTAAAATACTTGGAAAATTAAATGTATGTTATTTTTGAAGGGGTTGACACCACGGGAAAAAGTACCCAAATAGAGCTTTTTGAACAAAATGTAAGAGATATAGTCGCCATAAAAGAGCCTGGTGGAACGCAACTTGGCGAAAAATTAAGAGAGATTATCTTAGAGAGTGAGCATGAAATCTCTTTCACAAGTGAACTTTTTCTCTTTCTTGCAGACAGAGCTCAAAATTTTGATGAAAATATCAAAAACCATAATGACAAAATCATCATATCCGATAGAGGGTTAATCTCTGGGATATCTTATGCTTTGGCAAATCATCCAGATTTGGATATCAATTTTTTAATTTTGATGAATAAGTTTGCACTCAACGGTAGATTGCCAGATAAAGTTGTCCTTTTTAAGACAGATAAAGAGTTGATAAAACTAAGGCTCTCTTCAAAAGAGCACGACAATATAGAGACAAGAGGCATAGAGTATCTCTTAAGAGTTCAAGATTTGATGGTAGATGTCTTAAATAGGCTGCCGATAAAAGTTCTTATAGTAGATGCAAGTAAATCCATAGAAGATATACATAAAGAGATAAAGGAGTTTATATTATGATACAAGCACTAAGAGGCATGAAAGACTTACTATCGCCTGACAATGAAAAGTATATCTATTTTGTTGAAAATTGTAGTATGATTGCGAAAAATTACGGCTTTGAATATATAGAGACTCCCATACTCGAGGAGACTGCACTTTTTAAAAGAAGTGTTGGTGAAAGTAGTGATATCGTTGGAAAAGAGATGTATCAGTTTGTAGATAAAGGGCAAAATGATGTCTGCATGAGACCTGAGGGAACTGCTGGAGTCGTCAGGGCTTTCATACAACAAAAATACGATAAAGCAAAAGTACAAAAGAAGTTCTTTTACTATGGACCTATGTTTAGATATGAAAGACCTCAAAAAGGAAGACTCCGAGAGTTTCACCAATTTGGAGTTGAGAGTTTTAACCAGTCAAATATCAAAGAGGATGCAGCTATCATACTCATGCTAAAGGAGATGCTTGATTTTTTTGGTATAGGCTACAATCTTGAGCTAAACTCATTGGGATGTAGTGAATGTATGCCTAGCTACAGGGAAAAG
>JALUXQ010000199.1 GCA_027013265.1 Campylobacteraceae bacterium
TTTACCAGTAAATGCTTTTCCGGCAGCAACTTGTATCTTGCCATCACCATTTCTATCATTCCAGCCAATAAGTCCAGAATCTTCCCAAGTTTTAAACCAAGAGCCTCTGTTTATAGAGCCATCACTATTTTTAACTTCATTTTTAACAAATTTTGCATAATCAACATTTTGTAAGTTTTTGATTAGATTCAGTCTTGCAAATGCTGCAACGGCAGGGATTTGAGTATATAAAATAGCTATAAAAACCAAAGCCCAACCAGCACTTATTCTTGCGCCTTTTACAGTAGGAGTTGTAAAGAATCTCACAATTACATGTGGGAGACCCGCAGTTCCTAACATCAAAGCAGTTGTGAGCATAAATACATTCCAAGTTCCACCATGACTTACAGTATAAGCTGCAAATCCAAGATCAGTCATAGAGGTATCTAGCGCGTGAAGCAAATAAGTCCCACTATCAATCATCCGCACCCCATCATCAAAAGCAAATGGAATTTGACTTCCAAGTCCTATTTGAGGTAAAAATGTGCTTGTAACTTGAAGTGAAAGGAAAATTGCTGGAACTGTAAAAGCGAAAATCATAACACAGTATTGAGCAACTTGAGTATATGTTATACCCTTCATTCCTCCAAGAACTGCATAGATAAACACAATAAACATACCAATATAAACACCCATATTTACATCAACTTGTAAAAATCTTGAAAATACGATACCAACACCTCTCATTTGACCTGCAACATATGTAAATGATATAAAAATAACACATATAACTGCAACTGCACGAGCAAAATCAGAGTAATATCTATCACCAATAAAATCAGGAACTGTAAACTTTCCAAATTTTCTAAGATATGGTGCCAAAAGCATTGCCAATAGAACATATCCACCAGTCCAACCCATAAGATATGCACCACCATCACTACCTTTTAGCGAAACGATACCAGCCAATGATATAAATGAAGCTGCACTCATCCAGTCTGCTCCAGTTGCCATACCATTTAATACTGGGTGAACGCCACCACCTGCTATATAAAACTCTTTAGTTGATCCAGCTTTTGCCCATATTGCGATTCCAATATATAGCGCAAAAGATAGCCCAACAAATAGATAAATTAAACTTTGTAATTCCATATGTTATCCCTTTCTATCTGCTAAAGTACAACCTTGTGGTTGTATTTTTTTATTCATGAACATCGTATTTTTCTTCGATTCTTTCCATCATTTTTGCATACACAAAAATAAGAATCACAAATACATACATTGCGCCTTGTTGAGCAAACCAAAAACCTAGTTTAAATCCCCCAAATGTGATGGCATTTAGCTCATCTATAAAGATGATACCAAATCCGTATGAAACGATAAACCAAACAGCTAGCAGTTTGAGAATAGTGGAAACATTCTCTTTCCAATAAGCTTGAGCAGCACTATTGTCCATATGTTCTCCTTTTATAAGATTTATTTACCTCATGTGCTATGGATTATTCAATGGCACATGAGGTTATGCACTAATATTAAAGTATCAACATAGCATTATCATAGCAAATGCAAAATATGTCTTATTGCATATAAGAATATATAATGAATGTGTAGAAAAGAAACACTTTTAAAGTTTATATAACAGGTATATAAGAATTAGATATAATTTGAGCTAAATTGTTACTTAGTATCTTATATCCTTTGGCGTTTGGGTGTACTGTGTCGATTTTTAAAGTATCGTCATTTAGTATCTCTTCAAGAGATGAGTCATCTAGTGGTACATTGTATTTATCAGCCAATTCTTGATAAAAACTAGCAGTACTAAGTGTCAAGAACTCGACATCTGGCACACCAATCAGTACCACTTGTATCTTTTTGGATTGGGCAAGTTCAATCATTTTGGCTATATTTTCTTTTGTCTTTGTTAAGTTTTTTCTTTGTAAAATATCATTTCCACCTTCACATATAATTAATATGTCTGGCTTGTATTTTGTTAAAATAGATGGAAGCCTTTGTAACCCATTTTTTGAGAGTTCGCCGTTCACTCCAGCATTTATCACTTTTACTTGTAGCAAATTTGCTAAAACCGAGGGATAGTT
This sequence comes from Campylobacteraceae bacterium, assembly GCA_027013265.1. Classification (GTDB taxonomy): domain Bacteria; phylum Campylobacterota; class Campylobacteria; order Campylobacterales; family Sulfurospirillaceae; genus JAADIZ01. The sequence goes on from JALUXQ010000199.1 coordinate 2,076, forward strand.
TTTATCATTATCTACCCTATATCCATAAGTTATGCTATCCCCAAAAGCTACAATTTTTGTATTTACAGGAAGCGTTATTGTTTCATCAAAAGTAGTATCTTTTGGGTTAAGATAGTTAAATACCAAAATAGCAACAATACCCCAAAAAATTATTTTAATTATACTCATGATTACCTACCAATCCAAAATCACCGTTAACAGCTGACATAAAGAGAGCCTCCAAATCCTTGGCATCTATTTTTTTTGCATTTGACGGTGTTGAAGGGTCTTTGTAGGCTAGTTCACCTATCTCTTGTGCTCTCTCACTCGTGATTTTCACCTCTTTTAAAGTGTGCGGGATTTGTAGTTTTTTTCTTAAATCCAGTATATAATCTATAAAGCTTTGTGTTGATGGATTTTGTATGTTTAAATATTTGCATAAATTTACCATCTTATCTTCGATGGCAGACTCATTCTGCTTTAGTGCGTATGGCAATATTATGGAGTTTGCCAATCCATGAGGGGTATTAAAGAGACCGCCTAGTTGATGCGCCACAGAGTGAACTGAGCCTAGCCCTTTTTGAAATGCAGTCGCTCCCATCATGGCTGCAACTAACATGTAAGCTCTAGCATCTTGGTTGTGAGGCTCAAGATATGCCACTAAGAGATTCTCTTTTATGAGCCTTATCGCTTCTAATGCAATTCCATCAGCCATAGGATGAAATCCTGGCGCACAGTAGGCTTCTATAGCATGAACGAGTGCATCTATGCCTGTCCAAGCTGTTATATGTTTTGGTAGATTGTAGGTTAAGACAGGATCTAAAATCACGATAGAAGGTAGCATTTTTGGATGAAAGATGATCTTCTTTGCGTGATTTTTGCTATCTGTTATAACTGTAGCTCTTCCTACTTCTGAGCCAGTTCCTGCCGTTGTTGGGATTGCGATAGTTTTAGCGATTCCAAACTCATCTGCTCTGCTCCAATTATCACCAACATCTTCAAAATCCCATATACTAAGACTCTGCCCTGACATAAAAGCGATAGTTTTGCCAGCATCAAGTGCACTACCACCACCAAAGGCAATGACACCATCATTTTGGTTTTGTCTATAAGTTTTTACACCATTTTGTACATTTTTGCCAGTTGGGTTTGGTTGCACATCACTAAAGATAGTATAGGAGATACCATTTTTTTCTAATGCTTTTGTCAGATTTTGCATGATAGGCAACTTGACCAAAGCCTCATCAGTGACTATAAGAGGTTTTCTGATGTTTAGTTGTTCTAGTGCATTTGCTATATCTGCAACTCTGTTATCCCCAAACCAAACAGTAGTAGGGTAGTTCCAATTTGTAGTATTTAGCATCTATATCTCCTTAAAATGTATAGATTTAACGCGTGTTACTTGGTCATATCCAAATGTTGAGAGTGAAATTCCTCGCCCTGTATCTTTGACACCTGTCCATGCAAGACCTGGGTCAAGATAGTCACATCTATTCATAAAGACTGTGCCTGTACTTATAAGTTTTGAGAGTTCATCTGCCTTTTTGATATCTTTTGTCCAGATGGATGCAGTCAAACCATATTTGCTGTCATTCATGAGATCTATCGCCTCTTCATCGTTCTTGACCTTCATGATTCCTACAACTGGACCAAAACTCTCTTCATTCATCACAGACATTGAGTGGTCAACATTTACCAAGACTTGAGGAGCAAGATAGGCAGTTCCTTTTTTTGAAGCTGGAAAAAGTTTTTCATCCACCAAGGCAGTTGCTCCACATTTTACAGCATCTTGTATCTGTTTTCTTACAAAATTACTGGCTGCGATTTTAACCATAGGTCCTATATTTGTTTCGCTATCTAATGGATCGCCTAGTTTGTACTGTTTTGTCAAATCTACAAATTTTTTCACAAAATCATCATAAACTTTTTCATTCACATAAATTCTCTCTATACCACAGCATGATTGACCAGAATTAAAAAAAGAGCCATCGACTAGATTTGCTACACTATAATCCAAATCAGCATCAGCCCTGACATATGCAGGGTCTTTGCCACCAAGCTCTAAACCACAAGGGATAAATTTTTCCTTTATAGCTTCTTGGACAGCTACTCCACCCCCAACAGATCCCGTGAAAAATACCCCATCTACTCTCTCATCTGCAAGAAGAGTTGCGCTATCTTCATGATTTAAGTACAAAATACTAAACAGACCTTTTGGCAACTCTGCTCTCTCAAATGCCTCTTCATACTGCCTTGCGACAAGTGGAGTTTGTAAGGAGTGCCTTAAAACAACACTATTTCCAGCTAAAAGTGCAGGAATCAAGACATTTACAGAAGTCAAAAATGGATAGTTCCAAGGACTGATAAGGCAGATAACACCAAGAGGCTCCTTTATGATTTTTCTCTCAAAATTATCTATAGGCTTTGGATAGTAAGGCTCTAAACTCTCTTGTGCCAAGTTTAACATGTACTCTGCTCTCTCTTTGAAACCATCTATCTCAAATCCACTTTGACTTATAGGTCGTCCCATTTGTAGCGTTATCTCTCTTGCAATCTTCTCTTTTTTTGAAACTACTTCATCTATAAATCTTTTTATATACTTCTTCTTCTCCTTGAGAGAAGTTCGAGCCCACTTTTTTCGAGCCTCTTTTGCCTCTTTTAGAGTTTTGTCTATATCCTCTTTGGTATGCAATCTATCTTCAAAATATACCGTGTTGTCTATCGGTGTAATTGTTTGAAAAGTTGACATTTTTTCCCTTTATATGATTTCAAAATACCTGGCTAATTGCCAGTCTGTTATCGCTTTTAATTGTTCACTCTCTTCCCACTCTCTTGTCATGGAGTAGTGATCCACAAAAACATCGCCAAAAATCTCTCTAGCAATTTTTGAATCTCTTAGTTTTCTAGCGGCATCACCTAGTGTGTGAGGAAACGAAAACTCACTCGAAAGCTCTTTTTCATAAGCATTTCCCACTATCGGCTCTGTTGGCTCAATTCTATTTTTTATACCCCAAATCCCGCTTCCTAATGCAGCACTTAGTGCTATATAAGGGTTGATATCTGCGGCAGTTACTCTATACTCCACTCTTTGACTCTTTTCATTTCCATTGATGGCTCTTAGTGCACATGTGCGGTTATCGACTCCCCAAGTTGCTTGCGTAGGAGCCCAAAATCCAGGAATCAATCTCGTATATGAGTTGCAAGTAGGTGCTATCATAGCTAGTAGTTCAGGCATCAGTCTTTGCTGACCGCCTATAAACCAACGCATCTTATCAGATATTGTATCTTTTTTGGTTTTATCATAAAAAACAGATTTTCCATTTTCATCTTTTGCAGAGATGTGCAAGTGTCCAGATTGACCTGGATATCTGTTTGACCATTTTGCCATAAAAGTTGCCATCAGAGATTTTTGTTGTGCCAAAACTTTTGTAAAAGTCTTAAAGAGTACCGCATTGTCAGCTGATTTCAAAATATCATCATACAAAATAGCCGCTTCTATAACTCCAGGACCAGTCTCTGTGTGAAGACCCTCTATGGGCATATCCATACTACTACACAAATCCATTAAATCATGGTAAAAATCAGCATGAACACTATTTCTAAGCAAAGAGTATCCAAACATGCCAGGAGTAAAACTCTCTAGGTTCTTATAATCCTTATCTCTTACGCTTTTAGGAGTTTCGTTAAACATAAAAAATTCAAATTCAGCTGCTGCTTGAAAGTTTAGCCCAATCTCTTTGCCCTGTTTTATCATCTTTTTAAGAAGTGTTCTAGGGCACACATCACTATGTTTTCCGCCATTTTCAAAATCAATCAAAAACAGAAGTGAGTTGTTTTCTAGTGGAAGTTCTCTACATGTTGATATATCTATTTCGCCTTTTGCATCAGGATATGCATTGCTCCAGCCCGTTATTGAGTCTTTTGCGTACAATTCATCTTTTGAATCCCAACCAAATATAACATCACAAAAACCAAGCCCACTCTCTAAAACAGATATAAATTTCTCTGTGTTTATATACTTGCCTCTTAAAATTCCATCTATATCAGTAGTAGCAAGTTTGATGCGTTTTATACCTCTTTTTTCTATTAAATCTAGGGCTTCTTGTGCTGTTTCTATATTCATATTTTTCTCCTCAAATTGTATTATATCTCAAAATTTTTTTATTATGGTAAAATTGCGATAAAAAAGTTTGTTTATGATAAAAAAAGATATTGATTGGCTCGCTGTTGGAGCTTTGGTTGTGGCTATGATGGTTTGGGCTAGCTCTTTTATTGCTTTAAAGTCTGCCATTGGTCCCATTGGTCCGTTGAGTGTTATATTTGGTCGGATGCTATTTGCTAGTGCATGTTTTTTGTATTTTATAAAAGATTTTTTAAGGCTTAGTTTTACAAAAGAGGATATAAAATACATAGCTATCATGACACTCTTTGAGCCTAGTATGTACTTTATATTTGAGGCGAAAGCTTTACAAAATACCTCTGCGGCACAAGCTGGCATGATAACCTCCATGATGCCTCTTATCACTGCGGTTGCAGCTGGAATCGTGCTAAAAGAGGTGATAACAAGAAAAGTGATACTCGGTGCTGTTTTAGCGGTAATTGGAGCTATTTGGTTAAGTCTTTCAGCTAGTAGTACAGCAAATGCTATAAATCCACTTTTGGGAAATACTTTAGAATTTTTAGCTATGGTTTGTGGTGCAGGATATGCAATTTCCAGTCGCCATTTGAGTGCAAAGTTTTCACCACTTTTCCTAACAGCCATCCAAGCATTTGTCGGAGCATTTTTCTTTTTACCATTTGCCATCTGGGAGTACAATACAGTGCAGATGCACATAACAACCGATGCGGTTTTGTGGACGGCCTATCTTGGAGTTATCGTGACACTTGGCGGGTATGGTATGTTTAATTTTGCTTTGAGCCGAATGGAAGCTAGCAAGGCTTCAGTCTATATAAACCTGATACCAGTTTTTACAGTTATGTTGGCATTTTTGATTTTGGGAGAGAAGCTAAAATTTGTGCAAATCATAGCTTCAGCCATAATCCTAAGCGGTGTTTTTATATCGCAAATGCCAGCGGTAA
>JALUXQ010000200.1 GCA_027013265.1 Campylobacteraceae bacterium
TGACAAAGAGAAACTAAAAAAAACAACAGATATTTACTAGCTGACCTTATATACTAAATTTTGCATAATAATTTGGTATAATTAACAAACTAATTGGAGATATTTATGAAAAATGCACTATTTGACGAATTGAAAGATTTAAAAAAAGATATGGTTCAAAACGAAAAAGAGGAGAATAAGAAGAGGATGAGTAAACTAAAAAATGAGAAGGAAAAGGTGCTAAAAGATGAGTTTTTGGATTTCACAAAAGATTGCGGTATAACTAAGCTTGACAAATAGAATCTCACCAAAAATCATCGAATTTTCAACTCTGCCAAGTGATTGTTCATATTTGAAAGATAGACAATTTCGGATGCAGTATCAATATATCGAAAATTGCACGAGCTCTTTAAATAACGAGTTAGTCCAAAGAGGTTGGAGAAGATTCGGAAAGTACTACTCAAGACCTCAATGTGATGGATGTAGTGAGTGCAAAAGCTTGAGAATTGATGCAAAAAACTACACTTTTAGCAAAAATGCAAGAAGAACTTTTAAGAAAAATATAGATACAGTTTTTACGATACAAGAGCCAACTATATCAAACGAGCATATAGCACTATATGAAAAATATCATAAATTTATGGAAAAAGAGAAGGGATGGAAAAATTATAAAATTAGACCTGATAATTACTATGAACTATATATGGCTGGAGCTGGCAAATTTGGCAAAGAAATTCTCTACTATATAGATGGAAAGCTGGTGGGTGTTGATTTGGTTGATTTTTTAGATGATGCCATCTCCTCTATATATTTTTACTATGACCCTGATTTTAGGAGATTTTCACTCGGGAGATACTCTATATATATACAAATTCAACTGGCAAAAAATTTTAATCTAAGATGGATTTATCTAGGGTATTATGTCAAGGATTGCCCTAGTTTGAACTATAAAGAGAGATATAGACCATATGAAATCATGGAAGAGGATGTAGATTTAGACGAAACTGTCAATTGGAGTTAGAAGCTGGAATAATAATTGCTTAAATTTACTGACTAACTTTTATAGGAGTTTTTATGCAGATATCATATTCGCATGACATGATTGCTATCACCATACAGGAGGATGCTAAGACATTCTACTTTCTACAAAACTTGACTCAAAAACATTTTTTAAAAAAGATAGGCAAAAAAAATAAAATCATCATTTTTAAGCAAGAAGATGAAAATGTCCAAAGAAGGTATTTTCTAAAACTTGTAAGCAAAATCTATAAAAGAAAAAACAAAAACTCAAAAAAAGAAGAGATTGAAAAGATAAAAAACTCGACCAACAAAAGCATTAAGTTAACACTTCTAAAATCAAACCAAATACTACAAAGAATCGATATAGATATGCATGTCGAAGACAATTATGTTGTCATATTCAAGTTTGATGTTAACTACTCTATATTGGTAACTTACATAAAAAATTACTTTAAAAATCACTTAGTATCATACAGATCAAAAACAAAAACTATGACGATATATCCAAATGGCGAAAGAACGATACTTCTTCTAGAAAAACTTCTAAAAAAAGAGGAGCTCCTTGGAAACTATATTGCTTTTGATTATGATAAATCTGAGTTTGCAAATTATAAGGCGACTATAGAAAAAAAGAGAAATATCAAAAGAAGACTGTTTGTCTTATTTTCCCTACTTGAAGAGTATTATAAAATTCTAAATTGCTCAATGAATGATAGTTTTGATGTAGTCAGAGAAAAGTATCTCTCACTTGCAAAACAGTACCATCCAGACAGGCTAAACCTACAAAGTAGATCCCTAGTAGCACAATACACAAAAAAATTTCAAGAGATACAATATGCGTACAAGATGATAAAATCACACTATCTACACGAAAGAAAGTCAATCAGACGAATAAGTTAGCACAAACCTTATGCACTTTTTCTCAAAAAGTCCTACTTTTCGTAGCTTTAGGGGGTTGTAGGGACTTTAGTCCCTGCCACTTTAATGAGCTTTGCTTATTAAAGTGTGTAAGAGTAGTTAGTACTTTAGAGTATATAGCTTTTTTCTCTCGCTCGAGCCAGCTATATTAAACTGTTGTCTGTATTTTGTGATAGTTCTTCTAACCATTTTTACATTAAATTTTTTCTCTATAGCCTCTAGGATTTTCATGTCACTTAGTGGTTTTTTATGGCTTTCGTACTTTACCAACTCTTGCATATACTCTTTTATGGCACTATTTGATATATTTTCTTCGACCGCAGTTGCAAAAAACTTTTTCAGAGGAATCACTCCTCGATTGCAAGATATATATTTTCCTGAAATTGCTCTGGAAATTGTTGATGTATTTCTTTTTAATTCACTTGCCAAATCTTGTAGCTTCATAGGCTTTATGGCCTCACCAAAGAAAAAGTCATACTGATACTCTACTATCAGTAAACCTATCTTATAAAGCGTAGCTTTTCTCATCTCCAGAGCATCTATAAGGTCTTTGGCATCCTTGATTTTTCGAGATACAAACTCTTGTTTGTCATCTAAGCCATCTGTGTCTAATATAATATCTGGATAGTAAGCATCATTTAGTTTAACTTCTATAGTACCGGAGGTATTAAAAATAAATATGTCTGGTATCACTTCTCTCTGTTTTTCGAGATACTCAACAGCTGGTGGATTTTTAAATTTTTTGATGACTTTCAGGGCTCTTAAGAAATCTTTATACCCCGAATACTGCTCTATAGATTCAAAATTTTTTATAAGCTCAATTATAAAATCATAGAGCTCATCTTCTACTTCTAACTCGTCCAATTGAAATAAAAATGCCTCTTTAAAGTCAATAGCCCCAACACCACAGGGTGATAAGTTTGCAAATCTTTTCCTGATTTTTTCCACATCATCAAGAGAATAGTCAAATTTATCTGCTATCTCTTGCACAAATTCCTTTTGTATATACCCCTCGTTGTCCAAGTTATCTATCAGGCTATAGGCTATCTTTTGAGATTTTGGAGTCGGAAAAAGTGGCGGATTTATCTGCTCATACAAAACTTCATATAAAGATTTTTTTTCAATAGTAAGTGCTTCAATGATGCTAGATACTGAATCTTTTGAAGCTTGTTGAAAAAAGCTCTTTTTCTCAAATCTTTTACTAACTTTTTCATGTCCGACTTTTATCTGTATAAATGGGTTTTCTTTGGCAAATGGCTCTAAAACTTCTTGCAAGGATTCTAGGTTTGATTGCAGTATAGGCAACCAACTCCTCAAGGTAGAAGAGAGTTTCTGTTTTGTACTCTGTACAGCATTTGCTCTTAATTTCAAAATATATTACCTTTAAAATTTAAAATCAACTCCGAGATAGTGAGTTTTAACCAGTTTATCTCTAGCTACATCTTTAGATGCTCCACTAGCCAATAAAGATCCATCTTTTAGAACATAAGCTCTATCGCAAATCCCCAAAGTTTCTCTGACATTATGGTCAGTTATCAGAACTCCTATGTTTAATTTTGCCAAATCCCTCACTATCGTCTGTATATCTGTCACAGCGATAGGATCAACTCCAGCAAAAGGCTCATCAAGTAGTAAAAATTTGGGGAAATTTGCCAATGATCTTGCTATCTCACATCTTCTTCGCTCTCCACCACTGAGGCTGATACCTTTTCTTTTCCTAATTGGCTCTATATTTAAAAGCTCTAGCAACTCTTCCACTCTCTTTTGTGCCTCTTCCTCTTTTTCATACACGATTTCTGAAGCTAGCATAAGATTTTCTTCAACACTAAGCTCTTTAAAGACGCTTGATTCTTGAGGTAGGTATCCGATACCCTCTTTTGCTCTTTTATGAAGTGGCATCTTTGTTATCTTTTTGTTATCTAAATATATCTCTCCACTACTTGGTGGGATTATTCCGCATATCATGTAGAACATAGTCGTTTTTCCAGCACCATTTGGCCCTAACAATCCAACAATCTCACCACTCTTAACATTTATAGTAACATCATTTATGATTCTACTGTTTTTTATCGTTTTTTCTAGCTTCTCCACTTTTAGTGTATGCATTTACTCACCTTGTATTCTCTATTTTTGTCATCTATTTTTTGGATTTCTATGGTCACATAGTTATAAAAATAGCCATCTAGTATCTTAGCCAATTTAATATCTGCCCATTCAATCATATGATACCCATCTTTATCTAACTCTTCTATCAAACCCTGTTTAATAAAACCGTCAACTCCATCTTGATATATATCATAATGGTATAATTTTCCCTCATACACTTGCTGTTTTGAAAATGTAGGTGATGTCACATCTTCACTCAATCCAATATGTTTTGAAAATTTTTGAACAAAAGTTGTTTTCCCGCTTGCCAAATCACCTTTTAATAAAACCACTCTGCAATCAGCCAAATAGTCGACAATCTCTTCTATAAAAGCATCTAACTCTTTAAGTGAAACTACCCTTTTTATCTCTTTCATATGGAGTTGGAAACCTTAATAATTTCATCCAGTTTTTTAGATGTTTTGCCACTTTTTATAGCATCCATCGCCATCTCTATTCCCTCTTTTATATCCCTTGCTTTATCATCAACAACAAGTGCCATGGCAGCATTTAAAAGAACAATATCTCTTCTAGCACCACTCTCTTCTCCTCTTAAAATCGAGCGTGTTATCTTTGCATTGTCTTTTGCATCTCCACCTGTTATCAACTCTTTTGAGACTAGCTTCATCCCATACTCTTGTGGGTCTATAATAAAATCCGTTGTTCTACTGTTTTTAAGCATCGTAGCATATGTTATATCTGATATACTTATCTCATCCATACCATCACGACTACTCACAGCTACTGCACTTTTTGTATCAAGCATACTGAGTCCAACTACAATTCGGTTCAGAAATTCATCACTAAAAACACCTATTAGATACTTTTTCGCACCTGCTGGATTTGTCAAGGGTCCTAGTATGTTAAAGATAGTTCGATGCTCTAAACTCTTTCTGATTGGCATGATATATTTCATAGCAGGATGGTGATTTATAGCAAATAAAAAAGCAAATCCACACTCTTGGAGCATCTTTGCTTGTTGCGTTGGCGATAACGATAAATTGATACCGATAGCCTCAAGCATATCTGCGCTTCCTGAGTTGCTTGTGATTGCTCTATTGCCATGTTTTGCAACAAAACAACCAAGAGTTGGAAGCAGAAGTGAAACCGTACTTGATATATTAAAACTATTACTTTTGTCTCCTCCTGTACCTACAACATCAATCAACTTTTCTCTTAATGCTTCTGAGATTATCAATTTGATACTGTGCTCACGCATAACTTCCGTAGCAGCTGCGATCTCTTCGGCGCTCTCGCCTCTTTTGTACAGCTCCACAAGGTACTCTCTAGCCTCATCTGGTGATATTGTATTTTTAAATATCTTTTCAAACTTCTCTTTTGCCACTTCAAACACTATAACTCCTTCACATATTTTGATTGCATTGTTTTTGGAATTGTTTTAGTTGACGGAATCTCCAAAATTTCGTATTTTAAAATACGACTTAGATACTTTATGGTGATGATGTCTCCTGCTTTTACATGTTTAGCGGGTTTCACAACTGCATCGTTTATACTTACAACTCCACTTTTACACATATCTTCTGATATCGCTCTTCTTTTTGTTATATTTACACAATTTAAAAACTTATCTATTCTCAAAAACTATCCTTTAGCGATATTTTTGTCAAATTGTAGCAAAAGAATTTTTAAATACAAATTGCATGGAACGATTTTTGCGCATATAAACTAACTATATAAGCTAATTTTTTACAAATTTTAGATAAAATGCTCACTTATTAGAAAACTTAGAAGGAGACACTATCAAACGAGATATTAAAAAAGTAGTCCTAGCTTACTCTGGAGGACTAGATACAAGTATAATTTTAAAGTGGCTACAAGATGAATTTGGATGTGAAGTTGTTACATTTACGGCTGATGTTGGTCAGGGTGAAGAGCTTGAGCCAGCAAGAAAAAAAGCGATTGAACTTGGTATTAAACCAGAAAATATTTTTATAGAAGATTTAAAAGAGGAGTTTGTAAAAGACTTCGTTTTTCCTATGTTTAGAGCAAACGCAATCTACGAGGGAGAGTATCTTTTAGGAACTTCCATTGCAAGACCTTTGATAGCCAAAAGACAAGCCGAGATAGCTGCGTTGACTGGTGCTGATGCTGTGAGTCATGGGGCTACTGGCAAAGGAAATGACCAAGTAAGATTTGAGCTGGGATACTTAGGGATAAACTCTGATTTGACCATCATAGCTCCTTGGAGAGAGTGGGATTTGAACTCTCGTGAAAAGCTTATGGCATATGCTAAAAAACACAATATAAAAATAGAGAAAAAAGGCAACAAATCACCATACTCAATGGACGCAAACCTACTCCATATATCTTATGAAGGGCTAATCCTAGAAGATCCAAATGCCAAACCAGAAGAAGAGATGTGGAGGTGGACAAAGAGTCCAAAAGATGCTCCCGATGAGATAGAGACTATCGAAATAGAGTATGAAAAAGGAGATCCTGTTGCGTTAAACGGTGTGAGATTAAGTCCTGCCAAAATGTTAGAATCTTTAAATGAGATTGGTGGCAGAAACGGCATAGGCAGAATCGACATAGTGGAAAATCGCTTTGTAGGCATGAAGAGTAGAGGTTGCTACGAAACACCAGGTGGTACTATTATGCTAAAAGCACACAGAGCTATAGAGAGTATCTCGCTTGATCGCGAAGCAGCACATTTAAAAGATGAGCTTATGCCACGATATGCCAAAACTATATACAATGGTTTCTGGTTTTCACCTGAGAGAGAGATGATGCAAGCAGCCATCGATAAATCGCAAGAGAATGTCAATGGAACTGTTAGGCTTGAACTATACAAAGGCAATGTCATGGTTGTCGGTAGAACTTCACCGAAAAACAATCTTTTTAGTGCAGAGTTTTGTACTTTTGAAGAGGATGAAGTGTATAACCAAAAAGATGCTGAAGGTTTTATCAAGTTAAATGCCTTGCGTTTTATAATTAGTGGGAAAAACAAGAAGTTTTATGGCGACAAGTGATGTAGAAGAGTTGCAAGAGAGTATATTTGCAGATGCTCAGGTTGCAGA
>JALUXQ010000201.1 GCA_027013265.1 Campylobacteraceae bacterium
CTCTTAATTTATCTCCATTTATCGTCTCGTACTCACGCAATTCAACCACGATTCTCTCTATACATTCAGAGTATGTCTCTAGCCTCTCTTTTACAGCTTCATATCTCTCATTTAGCATGGATTTTATATATGAGTCTAGATTTTCAGCCATCTTTTCACTATACTCTTTTGTGCTTCCACCCATCAAAAAAGTATTTCTCTGCTTTTCTAAAACCATCAATCCTGCTACATCACTCATGCCATAAATTCCTACCATCGACTTTATGATATCTGTTGCTCTCTCAAGATCATTTCCAGCTCCGGTTGATATCTCTTTTAAAAATACCTCTTCGGCAGCTCTTCCGCCTAAAAGAACATCAATCTCTGCTACAAGTTCATGCTTTTGCATCAAGAATTTATTCTCTTCAGGAGTATTTAGCGTGTAACCAAGCGCTGCTAGACCTCTTGGAACAATTGATACTTTTGAAACACTCTTAGCACCTTTTGTAGTCTCAGCGATCAGTGCATGTCCACTCTCATGGTAAGCGACTATCTTCTTCTCTTTTGGATTTATTCTTCTGCTCTTCTTTTCTAGTCCAGCAATCGCTCGCTCAACTGCTTCAACCATATCCTTTTGTTCAACATACTCTTTTGTTTTTCGTCCAGCCAAAAGTGCTGCTTCATTTATAATATTTGCCAAATCAGCCCCAGCTAATCCTGCTGTTAGTCTTGCCACCTCTTTTAAATCTATATCTTTTGCCAGTTTTATATCAGTTATATGAACTTTTAGTATATCGACTCTACCTTGAAAGTCAGGCTTATCCACAAGTACTTGCCTGTCAAATCTACCTGGTCTTAAAAGTGCAGCGTCCAAGACTTCTGGTCTGTTGGTAGCAGCCAATACTATAACTGGTGATTTGTCTGAATTAAAACCATCCATCTCTGCTAAAAGTTGATTTAGAGTCTGTTCTCTCTCGTCATTTCCGCCCATCTGTCCATTTGCTGCACGACTTTTTCCAATGGCATCTATTTCATCAATAAAAACAATAGCAGGAGCCTCTTTTTTTGCATTTTCAAATAAATCTCGCACACGACTTGCTCCAACTCCTACAAACATCTCTATAAAACTTGAACCAGAAACTGAGAAAAAAGGGACATCTGCCTCGCCTGCAACTGCCTTTGCAAGAAGCGTTTTTCCAGTACCAGGAGGACCTACTAGCAACACTCCTTTTGGAATTTTTGCTCCCAAATTTATATATCTATCAGGGTGCTTCAAGAAATCAACTATCTCTTTTACCTCATCTTTTGCCTCTTGCACACCTGCAACATCTTCAAACTTCACCTTAGGCTTTTCAGAGTTTACAAGTTTTTTACTACTTCCCATGCCAAGAATTCCACCACCCATGTTTTTTTGCATTCTATTTGCCAAAAGCATCCAAATACCAAAAAATATAAAGATAGGCAAAACCCAAGAAAAGAGGATTTCGGTAAATATATTTGTCTCATTATATCCGCCGTATGGTATCTTTTTTGCCTCAAGCTCTGATACAAGATTGTTGTCGCCTGCAACTTTTTTGACTATATATATATCCTTAACTACTCCATTTTGGACATAAGCTCGTATCGTTGTCTGACCAATCGCCACATAGCTTAGCTTGCCATTTTTAACCAACTCTTTAAATTGAGAGTAGTTTATATTTTTTGTGACTGCGTTTTGTGAAGAGCCAACAGAGTTGTTACTCATACCATCATCAGGAGTCAAGAAATTTTTAAATACTACTATTATCACAATCGAGAAGATTGCAAAAACCAAAATAGGGTTTTGGTTAAAAAAATTATTATTTAAACCCTTTTTATTATCATTTTGTGCCATTTATAACCTTTGCAAAACCAATGTAAACCATTCATTTTTTTTATATTTTTCTATTATCTTCATATATGAAAACTTTTTTTCTACTCTGTCTATATATTTGTCTAGTATACCTGAGAGTATTAAATATCCATTAACTTTTACTCTTTTTTTCAAATCATCTGCCAACATTATCAATATATCAGCTATAATATTGGCAACTACCACATCATATCTTTTATCTGTATTTTGAACTGAACCCGTCCATGAGTTGGTAATATTTACGCTATTTAGTCTAAAATTCTCTTTCGCACTCTTAACAGCTAACTCATCAGTATCGCAAATATCTACCCTAGCTCCTAATTTAGCTCCAACGATAGATAAGATACCGCTTCCACAACCTACATCCAAAAGCTCATCGCTCTCTTTTAGATACTTTTCGATTTGCAAAATACAACCATAAGTGCTCTCATGGTGCCCTGAACCAAAGGCAAGGGCAGGATTTATAACTATGTTGATTTTATCATCAACTCCCTTTTCCCAATCTGGCCTTATATAAAATTTACCAACTTTTATAGGCTGGATAGATGTTTGGTATTTTTTTACCCAATCTTCATTTTTTTTTATCTTTATCGCTGTTTTAACGGTGATTTTTTTATCTAATGCAAGAGAGAGTTTTTTAGAGTACTCTCGTAGCGCAAACTCTACTATATAAAGACTTTCCTCGCTTCTTAGTATGATACTTCCATCTTTCTCTTCGATAGCATCATAACCTAAACTAAAAATAAAATCTATAAAATGTGAGTAGTTGTCACTAGGGGTAACTAAAAGTTCATTGTAAGTTTTATCCATGCATTAGCCCAAAACATCCTCTAGCTTCTCTTTTAAAACTTGTGGTGTAAAAGGCTTTACTATATAGTTGTTAACTCCAGCTTTTAGTGCAGTGATTACTTCAGCTTTTCCGCCCTCGGTTGTAACCATGATGATAGGCATATCTTCGTATTTCTCTTCTGCTCTTACTTTCTTTACGAGTTCTAACCCATTCATCTCTGGCATATTCCAGTCTGTTATCAAGACATCTATATCGCTGTTTTGTTGCATAAGTTGCCAAGCAGCAGCACCATGTTCAGCTTCCAGCACATCTTTATAGTCGAGTCTTGCCAAAGTGTTTTTTATGATTCTTCGCATTGTTGAGCTATCATCTACTACTAATAATCTCAATACTTATCCTTTAAAATTAAATATTTACTATATTTTAACCTATTTTACTTTGAAGTTACTTTAATCTCTAAATTGCTTGACTAAAGAAAAGGCTTTTTTCAGACTAATTGTACCTTCATAATATGCTTTTCCGATGATAACACCACTCACCTCACCCGAATAGGCTAACACTTTTATATCTTCGATGTCTTTAACACCGCCACTTGCTATCGTATCAACTCCTGAAGCCCTTGCGATATCTATCGTAAAACCAACATTTACACCACTTAGCGTTCCATCTCTTCCAACATCTGTACACACTATCGCTTCAACCCCCGCTTGTGCAAAATCTTTTGCTAGCTCAGTAGCTCTCATTTGAGATTTTTGAGCCCATCCCTCTACTGCTACAAAACCATCTATCGCGTCGATACCCACTACTACTCTGTATTTTTCACACATTTTTTTAACAAAATCTGGATTTTTAAGGGCGATTGAGCCTAAAATTACCCTATCTACCCCCAAATCAATATATCTCTTTATCGTATCTTCATCCCTGATACCACCACCTAATTCTAGCTGAAGATTACAGTTTTCTCTAATCTTTTTGATTTGCTCAAGGTTTTTTGGCTCTCCTGCAAAGGCACCATTGAGATCAACCAAATGGAGCCATCTAGAGCCTATATCTTCAAAATGTTTTGCCACTTGCCAAGGCTCATCTGAGTAAATCTTAGCACTATCCATGAGCCCTTTTGTAAGTCTAACTGCTTTTCCATCTTTGAGATCAATCGCTGGCAATATGTACATCTATAACTCCACAAAATTTTTTAGTATTTTTAATCCATTGCTGTGTGACTTTTCAGGGTGAGGCTGAAAACCAAAAATATTCTCTTTTTGAACAACACTTGGAAAACCATATCCATATCTTGTCTTTGCAACCATGTATTTGTCATCACAAGTAGCGTGAAAACTATGCACAAAATAGAGGTAAATCCCATCATCTATATCTTTTAGAAGAGGTGATTTTTGTTGGATAAAAATCTCATTCCAACCCATATGTGGTACCTTTAGTCTTGTTTTAAATTTTGACTTATCAAACTCTACCACAACCCCTGGAATCAAACCCAAACCCTTTGTCTCTTTAAACTCATAACTCTTATCAAAAAGAAGTTGCATGCCCAAACATATCCCTAAAAGTGGTTTTTTAGTATCCGCAAACTCTAAAATAGCCTCTTTCATACCTGTTTCATCCAAACTTTTCATAGCATCACCAAATGCCCCAACACCTGGTAAAATTATCTTATCATAAGACTTTAATCTATCCGCATCTTTGACAATATCAACTTTTTTTCCAATTTTTTCAAAAGCATTATAGACACTTCTGAGGTTGCCCATATTATAATCAACGATCCCTATCATTGTAAACTCTCTTTTGCTTTTTTGATTAGGACATTTATCTTTTGTTTATACTCTTTTGCTTTTTTTTCGTCAGTAGATTCAAATCTTGTCACTAAAACTGGTGTGGTATTGCTAGCTCTCACTAGTCCCCAGCCATCATCAAATATAATCCTCACGCCATCTACATCTACTATCTCTTTGATATGAGGAAAGTCACTTGGTGGATTTCCTAATAACTCTTTGACTCTTTGGACAAGAGGAAACTTCTCACTCTCGCTTGTTTCGACTTTTATCTCTTCGGTTGAGTAAACTTTTGGCAAAGCATCTATCTCTTCATCTACTTTCAAACCCTCTTTTATGAGCTCAATCATCCTTAGAGTCGCATATAGGGCATCATCATAACCAAAATACCTGTCATTAAAAAAGAGGTGTCCACTCACTTCCGCTGCAAAATCTGCATTTAGCTGAGCTATTTTTACCTTTAGATTGCTATGTCCTGTCTTATACATTACAGCTTTTCCATAAGAGTTGATGACATCATACATAACTTGCGAACACTTTACCTCACCGATGACTAGTGGAGTGTTCATGCCCTTACTAAAAAGTATCGCCATGATATCACCTTTGACATTGTGTTTTTTCGTCAAAAATGCAATCCTGTCAGCATCACCATCATAAGCAAATCCATACTCATACTCACCCTCTAACTCTCTTTTTATATCTATCAAGTTTTTTTCAACTGTCGGGTCTGGGTGATGATTTGGGAAAGTGCCATCTGGTTTTGCAAAAAGACTCGTATAGTTAAATCCTAAAGCATCAAATATATCTATGATGACCGTACCTGCCACACCATTTCCACAATCTATGACAATTTTTTTATCAAACCCTTTTAAGTGAGCAAACTCTTTGACCATAAACTCTATATATCTGCTTTTGACATCTATCTTTTTAGAGCTCGTGTCATCTTCTATCTCAAAATCTAAATTATCCAAAATTTCTGCGCCCAAAGAGTAGATATCCTCTCCAAAAAAGGGCTTCTTGTCCATAGCAATCTTAAAACCATTATACTGGCTTGGATTGTGTGAGCCTGTTATCATGACAGTTGCATCCACATTAACTTCATCAAAATTCTCATAAGCACTAAAGTAGTTCACAGGAGTTGCCACCAATCCCATATCTAACACACTACATCCTGCTTTATTGAAGCCACTCGTTAAATACTCACAAAGCACGGGTGAGTGACTTCTAGCATCATATCCGATAGCCACGGTACTTCCAAATTTTTTCACTCTTAAACCCAAAAAATACCCTATAAGTTTAGTAATTTTCTCATCTAGTTCTTGCTCGAAAATACCTCGTATATCATACTCTCTAAATATCGATTTCATCGCCTATTGCTTCCTTAAATGCTGATGCATATGATTTTTTATCATCTAATTTGCTGCCCATTATATCCAAGCTGCGTTTAAAATCCTCTATAACTAGATTTCCTTTGAGCAGTTCATACTTTAAGTATAGCCAATAGGTGTTTAGCACATCGCTTTCGCAATACTCTTTTATCTTCTCTATCTCCCCTTCATAAAAAAGCTCCATCACCTGATCGCCTTTTACATCAAATTTACCGGGGGCTCCTATGAGTGAGCATAAAACATCTAGCTTGAGTCCTCTAGTGGCTCCAAATTCACTTATATGATCCATCAAATCTACATGAAATCTATCAGAAAATCTATATCTATAATTATCCCACTTGTTTTTCCCAAGCTCTCTATTTTCTACTTCAAAATAGGCACTACAAGTCAGATTGTACCGCATAGCTCTTATCATCA
Source organism: Campylobacteraceae bacterium (assembly GCA_027013265.1). GTDB lineage: Bacteria > Campylobacterota > Campylobacteria > Campylobacterales > Sulfurospirillaceae > JAADIZ01. The sequence continues at coordinate 6,250 of JALUXQ010000201.1, forward strand.
AAAGAGGCACATCAAAACTTCGTCCATTAAAACTTATAAGCTTTGGGTTGTAGGAGTCTAAAAACTTCAAAAAATCACGAATCATATCCTCTTCATTTTCTCCATCCATGGAGCTAACCTTTTGAAAAACTCCAAAATCATCAGCGATAACTGCCGAAATCGCCACTATCTTGTGGTAAGGTAAAGGCAAAAAACTACTCCCACTTTTAGCCTCCTGTTCACCCATAGCGATATTCGAAACCTCCATATCGCCACCCTCTACATGTAGAGTTTTTCTTATCAAATCAGCATCAGGAATCGTCTCTATATCAAATACACAAATCATTTAGCACCTCTTTAGCCTAATTTTAGTATAATTATACCCTATTATATAAGGAATTGATTTCATATGAAAATAGCTATCGTTAAATTATCTGCTCTTGGTGATATTGTTCATGCTATGATAGTTTTACAGTACATAAAAAATTATAATTCCAATATAACCATAGATTGGTTTGTTGAAGATAGATTTTCTGGTATATTAGAAAACAACTCTCATATAAATTGCATCTATGGTCTAAAGATAAAAGATAATAAAATAGGTCTATACAAAGAGTATCTGAAGCTAAAAAAACTCGACTCTTATGATTTAGTTATAGACTTACAAGGTCTTATCAAGTCAGCCTTAGTCTCTAGGATATTAGGTAAAAATGTAGCTGGTTTTGATAGAAATTCCCTTCGTGAACGCTTAGCTTCTGCTTTTTACACCAAAACTTTTTCTATACCTTATGAAGAAAATGTTATCAAGAGAAATATGCTACTAGTTTGCAAAACTCTTGGATTTGACATGCCAAAT
>JALUXQ010000202.1 GCA_027013265.1 Campylobacteraceae bacterium
AAAATTGGTAGCAAACATGATAGAGACTGCAGGAATCGACAGAGTGGTGACCATAGACTTACATGCTGGACAGATTCAAGGTTTCTTTGATATACCTGTGGATAACTTGTATGGTTCTATTATATTCCATGAATATGTTAAAAATAAAAATCTAAAAAATCCTATAATCGCAAGTCCAGATATTGGAGGAGTTGCACGAGCTAGAAGTTTTGCAAAAAAATTAGGCTGCGACATGGTTATAGTCGATAAGCGAAGAGAAAAAGCAAACGAATCAGAAGTGATGAATATCATCGGTGATGTAGATGGTAATGATGTTATCTTGGTTGATGATATGATTGATACAGCTGGCACCATAGTGAAAGCCGCAAAAGTTTTAAAAGACAAAGGTGCTACAAGTGTTATGGCATGTTGTACTCATCCAGTCCTTAGTGGTCCAGCATATGATAGACTAAAAAGTGGTGAATTAGATGAATTGGTTGTATCTGACACCATACCTGTAAGAGAAGAGCTAGGCAACATAAAAGTCTTAAGTGTTGCTCCAACATTTGCTGAAGTTATCAGAAGAGTTTATCATAATGAAAGTGTAAACGGACTCTTTATTTGATGCACAAACAGGCAAATATACGAAATTTTTCCATCATAGCCCATATCGACCACGGTAAGAGCACACTAGCTGATAGACTTATCCAAGAGTGTGGAGCGGTGAGCGAGCGAGAACTTGGTGCTCAAATGATGGATACTATGGATATAGAAAAAGAGCGTGGTATCACCATAAAAGCCCAAAGTGTGAGGCTTGATTATGTAAAAGATGGTGAACACTATGTACTAAATCTCATAGATACTCCAGGTCATGTTGATTTCTCTTATGAAGTTTCAAGATCCCTAGCTTCAAGTGATGGGGCTTTATTGATAGTTGATGCTAGCCAAGGAGTAGAGGCTCAAACGATAGCAAATGTCTATATAGCACTTGACAATGATTTAGAGTTGATACCTGTTATAAACAAGATTGATTTGCCCGCTGCTGATCCTAAGCGGGTAAAAGAGGAGATAGAGCACACTATCGGACTTGACTGCAGTGATGCATTAGAGGTAAGTGCGAAGAGCGGTGTTGGTGTCAAAGATTTATTGGACGCTATTATAGAGAAAATTCCAGCCCCAAATGGCGATAAAAATGCTCCTACTAAAGCTATCATATATGATAGCTGGTTTGATAATTATCTTGGCGCTTTGGCACTTGTTAGGGTATATGATGGAGAGATTCACAAGGGTCAAGAGATATATGTTATGGGTACAAAGAAAAAGCATGAAGTTTTAAACCTTATGTATCCGCACCCTTTAGCACTTAAAAAAACCAAACATATAAAAACAGGAGAAGTAGGCATCGTAGTACTTGGGCTCAAAAACATAGGAGATGTTCAAGTTGGCGATACTATCACAGACAATAAAAACAAAACAGCTCATGCGATAGAGGGTCTCGAAGAGGTAAAATCTTTTGTTTTCGCAGGACTATATCCGATAGAGACTGATAAATTTGAAGATTTGAGAGATGCACTTGATAAGCTGAAATTAAACGACTCTAGTATATCTTATGAGCCTGAAACTTCAGTGGCACTTGGTTTTGGTTTTCGTGTTGGATTTTTGGGTCTTTTGCACATGGAAGTTGTAAAAGAGAGGCTTGAAAGAGAGTTTGGGCTTGATCTTATAGCTACTGCTCCTACTGTAACATATAGAGTTGTAAAAACAGGTGGTGATGTTCTAGAGATACAAAATCCAAGTCAACTCCCAGCAGTAAATGAGATAGAGAAGATAATGGAGCCTTATGTAAAAGCTACTATCTTAACTCCAACCGAATTTTTGGGAAATGTCATAACCTTGCTAAATACAAAAAGAGCAATACAGGAGAAGATGGACTATCTAAGCGTTGATAGAGTTCTTTTGGAGTATTCTATTCCTATGAATGAGATAGTCATGGATTTTTATGACAAACTGAAATCTGTCACCAAAGGGTATGCAAGTTTTGACTATGATCAAAGTGGCTACAAAGAGGGTGATTTGGTAAAACTTGATGTTTTAGTTGCAAATGAAGTTGTAGATGCCCTATCTATCATAGTACCGAAACAAAATGCCCAAAGCAGGGGCAGAGAGTTTGTGAAAGCCATGAAAGAGATAGTTCCTAGACAGCTTTTTGAAGTTGCTATCCAAGCAAGTATCGGCAATAAAGTCATAGCAAGAGAGACAGTGAAATCTATGGGTAAAAATGTGACTGCCAAGTGTTATGGTGGTGATATAACAAGAAAAAGAAAGTTGTTAGAGAAGCAAAAAGCAGGTAAAAAGAGGATGAAATCCATAGGCAGGGTTCAGCTCCCACAAGAGGCTTTTTTGACTGTTTTAAAGCTAGACTAAATGATATGCGTTGCCACCTGTGTTTAGGTTTTAGTTGGCAGCCTATTTGCAAAAAGTGCTTAACTACCTTGCTTGTCCCAACTCCCTCGAAGAGAGTCTTAGAAGATGGCTTAGAAGTTTACTCTTTTTATGGATATAGTGAAATCTCCAAACTGCTTCACACAAAACACACCTACATAGGGGCGAGGATATTTTTGCAGTTAAGTCGTCACGCAATTTTGCCATTTTTGAAACCATTTGCCAATCAAGAAGTTTATTCTTTGCCTATAGATGACCATATAAGAAGTGGTTATTCACACTCTGCCGTGCTTGCTTATGGGCTTAAAAAATATGTAAAACCAAAATACCGAGCACTAAGAGCAAGAAACTCCATCAGGTACTCTGGTCAAAAACTAGCTGTAAGAAAAAACCAAAAAAGAGACTTCAAGTTAAGATGTAAAGAGGGGGTAGATGTGATTTTAGTAGATGACATAGTCACAACAGGAAATACTCTCGTTGAGGCAAAAAGAGTATGTGAAAGGGCAAATATAAATGTGCTATTTGCCCTAACTTTAGCAGATGCTAGAGGATAAATTTTTCATATATAACATATGTTATAATAAAACCTAGCGCAGAAGAAAATATAAGTGGTGCTCCATATAGAAATGCTGCAAAAACTTTTATCAAAATACTTTTTCTAATTTTTAGAGCAAAAATAATAGTTGAGCCTATAAATGTTGTGAGGAAAATATATAAAAATACATCAATAAGAGTTAGGTTTTGTGTGAAAAAATTAGTGTAACTTAGTACTGTCGTAAATATAAACATCAAAGTCGAGTATTGTATGACATTTTTTTCGGTCTCATATCTTTGAAAACTCTCTGGTAAAGTTATATTTTCACCATGCAAACCATCTTTCTGACTCTGTCTTTTTGCTGCTATTGCTTTTCTTTCAAAAAACAGAAATACAATTAAGCTAACTATTACGCCGATAAAAATTGAAAAAAATAGATGCTCCATAAAATCCTCCTAAGTAAAAGTGTTATACTGCAACAAGTCTATTATAAAACAATCTATATTAAGACTTCGTTAACATAACAACATTATAATTTCTTACAACAAAAAAGGGATTATCATGAAAAGAAGAGATTTTGTAAAGCTAGGTTCACTCGCTGCTGTGACTTCGTTGTATCCGCAAAAGAGCGATGCAAGTGCTATCACATTTAAAAAAGCATTTACCCAAAAACTTGCGATTCCACCAATCGCAGAGTATAAAGAGGAGAATGGTGTCAAGATATATAACCTGTCTGTCCAAGAGGGCAAAATGGATTTTTTAAATGGAGCAAAGACATCAACTTATGGCATAAATGGAGATTTTTTAGGACCGACTATCAGAGTTAAAGACAAAGACAAAATCAAGATAAATGTTGCTAATAATCTAAGAGAAACTACTACTATGCATTGGCATGGTTTAAGAATCAAAGGTAGTAGTGATGGTGGTCCTCACAATATCATAAATCCAAATACCACTTGGAGTGCCGATATAGATATAGATCAAAAAGCCAGCATGTGCTGGTATCATCCTCATGCTATAGGAAAAACAGGAAGACAAGTGTTCATGGGACTTGCAGGAATCTTTTTGATAGATGATGATGAGACAAAAGGTGTAGATTTGCCCAGTGAATATGGGGTAGATGATATACCGCTAGTACTACAAGATAGAAGATTTGACAATCTTGGAGAGTTTTTGTACAGCCAAAACATGATGGATACTATGATGGGAGTGACTGGAAATGTGCATTTGATAAATGGTGTTATCGACCCAGTGGTAGAGGTCGAGCCAAAAGCTGTAAGATTTAGATTTTTAAATGGCTCAAATGCTAGGATATATAATCTTATGTTTGAAAAACAAAATGATTTTTTCCAAGTAGCAGGGGATTCTAGTCTGCTTCCAGCACCTGTAAAACTAAGTAACTTTATAATAGCACCTGGTGAGAGAGCAGAAATAGTGGTGGACTTTAGTAAATATGCAGGCAAAACACTATATTTTGGTGATGGATTTGACAAAAGAGTGCTTCTTAAGATAGTTGTCAAAAACAGTAAGCCTCAACCCATGAAACTTCCAGAAAAACTTGTGACGATAGATGAGTACAAAGATAAAAAAGCTACAAACACAAGAGACTTTAGACTAAATATGTCGATGGGATTCTTAGGCATAAATGAAAAACAGATGGACATGAATAGAATAGATGAGAGGGTTAAAAAAGATAGGTTTGAGATATGGCGGATCACAAATCGTTCGCCAAGACCTCACCCTTTTCATGTACACGGAACAGGTTTCTCAATAATCTCAAGAGATGGTAGCAAGCCTTTGATAAACGAGATGGGATTAAAAGATACAGTGCTTGTTTATAGTAGAGAAACCGTCGAGATATTGGTCAGATTTAAATACGATGCCGATGCCAATACACCGTACATGTATCACTGTCATATACTTGAACACGAAGATGGTGGAATGATGGGGCAGTTTACAGTAGAAGCTTAAAAGCATAATGCACCCATAAGCTATATCTAACCGTTTATGGGCAAGAACTCCAACTCCTCTTCATCATAGTATAAGATTTCACCAGTCTCTATTTTATAGTACCAGCCTCTAATCGACAAAGCTCCATCCATGACTTTTTGGGCAACTTTTGGGTAAGTCAAGAGATTTTGCATAGAAAATATCACAGAAATTTGCTCTGTATGCACTAATTGTTCATCAAAACTAAGGTGTTGTTTAGCAGCCATTTTACTTGCTATATTTTTTGCTCTAACCCCAAGTTCTAGCCATTTTCTAAGATGTGCCATAGACTCAATATCTAATTTATCCCGCTCATATACACCCTTTATAGCTCCACAGTGAGAGTGTCCACATACAATAACATTGCTGACTTGCAGGTGAGATACAGCATACTCTATCGCAGCAGCGGTACCGTGAAATTCTACATCTGGATTAAATGGAGGAACAAAATTTCCTATATTTCTAAATACAAAAAGATCTCCAGGGTCAGAATTGGTGATGAGGTTCGGCACAACTCTCGAATCACTACAGCCGATAAATAGTGCTTTTGGATGTTGACCATTTTTAACAAGGTCTATATATTTATTTTTATTTTTCTTAAATGTATCTTTACGAAAAGAACCAGCACTATTTAGCAAATCTGACATATTCATAATCTTCTCCTAATCCCCAAATTCTATCTCACATAAGGTAAATTAGAAGTTAATCAAAAGGGGTCAGGGTTAAACTTTAAACTTTTTTATGTTAAAATTGCTCAAATTCAACATAAAAGAGACGATATGCCAAGAAAGATGAGAGTATCGATTTGTGGGTATCATCATGTTTATAATCGTGGTGTGGCTAAAAATAAGATTTTTCTAAATAGTGATGATAAAGAGAAGTTTTTAGAGTTGCTGTCTGATATTTGTGAAAAGTACAAGTTTAATATTCACTCTTTTTGTCTTATGGATAACCACTATCATCTTCTGCTTGAAAACACAAAAGACAATCTTTCAGATGGCATGAGGCAGATAAATGCAAATTATGCAAACTACTTTAATCACAAATACAAAAGAGTAGGGCATCTGTGGCAAGATAGGTTTAAATCTTGGTATGTAGCCCATGAAAACTACCTTTTTACCCTTTTCAAGTATATAGAAACAAATCCAATCAAAGCAAATATCGCCAAAAAAATAGGTGAATATAGATATAGTGCAACCTACAGTATTCTAAGAGACGGTGTGCCATTTTTTCTAAGAAACTCTTTTGTTTTGAGGGATTATCACACTCAAGAACTTTTTGATGCACTAAATATCCCTTTAAGTGAACAAGAATTAAAAAATCTTGAAAAACTCAAAAAGATAAAATATAAATCAAATAACAAAAAAGTAGCTCAGGAGAGAGTGAGTATGGATAAGATTTTTGCAGGCATAAATAACAAATTTGATAGAAATAGAGCTATACTTAAAGCATACGAAGAGGACTATACTAAAAGTGAGATAGCAAGGAAACTTGCTTTAAGCACTACTGCAGTGTGTAAAATCCTAAAAAAGTTTAAAGTTTAACCCTGACCCCTATAAATAAGCTAGTGTAAATGAAAATTTTTGTAGAATAGATGTATTAAATAAAACAGATGAGAGGAAAAATATGGAAAATATTTTAGACGGCAATCAAGATATAAAAGAGATTTTTATAGAGGATTCTATAAAGACTAGTTATCTTGATTACTCTATGAGTGTGATTATCGGGCGAGCGCTTCCTGATGCAAGAGATGGTTTGAAACCAGTACACAGAAGGATTCTATATGCTATGAATGATTTGAGTATAAGCTCAAGGAGTCCATATAAGAAATCAGCTCGTATAGTTGGTGATGTTATAGGTAAGTACCATCCGCACGGTGATACAGCAGTTTATGATGCATTAGTCCGTATGGCACAGCCATTTTCCATGAGGATTCCATCAGTTGATGGGCAGGGAAACTTTGGGTCAATAGACGGCGACAATGCGGCTGCTATGCGTTATACTGAAGCCAGGATGACTCAACTCTCTGAAGAGCTACTAAAAGATTTAGATAAAGATACGGTTGATTTTGTAGC